>JBCNOJ010000106.1:0-11799 GCA_039593925.1 Acidovorax sp. | reverse complement strand
CCCCGAGCGCCCCATCATCGACCCGCACCACCACCTGTGGCACGCGCGCGGCGACTGGGGGCCCTACCTGCTCGGCCAGCTCTGGGCCGACACGGGGGCCGGCCACAACATCCGCAAGACCGTGTTCATCGAATGCCGGGCCGGCTACCGCGAGGACGGGCCCGAGCACCTGCGCAGCGTGGGCTTCGTCCCAGCTGATCGACCAGGCCCAGACCTCGCTCAATGGCAGCATGCGGTAGGTCACTTGCAGCAGCACGCCAAAATTGCCGCCCGTGCCCCCGCGCATGGCCCAGAAAAGATCCGGGTGCTCCTTCGCGCTGGCCGTCACGATGCTGCCGTCGGCCAAAGCCACGCGGAAAGAGTCCACCAGGTCGCTCTGGATGCCGAACGCGCGGGAGGTGTAGCCGTAGCCACCGCCCTGAACGAAGCCGCCCACCCGTACGTTCCCACACGCGCCCGTGGGCACGTGCCAGCCGGTGCCGTTCATGGCACCGTTGAAATGGTCGAAGTCGGTGCCGGGCCGCACGTGCACACGCTGCGTGGCTGGGTCCAGCACCACACCCTGGATGTCGCTCAGATCCACCACCATGCCGTTGTTGACCGAATAGCCTGCGGTGCTGTGCCCGCCCGAGCGCACGGCCACCCACAGGTTGAACGTCCTCGCCGCCGCCAGGCATTCCAGCACATCGTTCTCGCACGCGCAGTACACGATGAGTTCGGGGTAAGCCTGAAACGCGGGGTTGGATTCTTGCCGCGCCTTGTCGTAATCAGGGCTGCAGGGCAGCACGATCCGCCCGACCAGCCGGCTTTCGAGTTGGGCCACGGCTTCCCACGGCAGCGCGTGGCGGTTGGCGGCAGGGGGGGCATTCTGGGCTGCCAGTGACCGGAAATGCGCAACGCGCGCGTCCTTGGCAATGCGGGCTGGGCTCTTGCGATGGGCCATGGAGACGATCCTTCGTGAAAACGCGAAGTCCCGTGTTTAACCGACGCGCCAATATTTGACCAGTTCGCAATTGCCCGAAGGGGAGCCTGCGCGTGGACTGGCTCAGGCCGACGAGAGAGCCAGATCGCCAGTGTTACGACGCACGCAGAATTTGCCACTCTGTTTGCCGCTGTACATGGCGGCATCGGCCAGTTTGAGCAGGCCCACCGCATCGTTGCTGTCGTGCGGTGCAATGGCGTAGCCGATGGTCAGGCCCACAGCCACCTGCACGTTGTTGCCCAGCGAAAACGGCGAACGGAATGCGTCCAGCAGCTTGTTGCCCAACTCTTGCGCCTGCTGCACGCTGCTCAGGTGGCCGGTCATCACCACAAACTCATCCCCACCCAGGCGCGCCACCACGTCGCTTTGCCGCACGTGGCCCTGAAGGCGGCGCGTGACGGCAATCAGCAGCTCGTCGCCAACATCATGGCCGTGCTGGTCGTTCACCGGCTTGAAGCCGTCGAGGTCCATCACGTAAACCGCCAGCAGCTTGTCGGGGCCGCAGCGCGACAGCGCTGAAGACAGGGCGATGTTCAAACCGCGCCGGTTGGGCAGGCCCGTCAGCGGGTCGGAGTGGGCCAGCGAGTGCATCACATCCCGCTCGCGGTTGGCATCAAGTGCCTCTGTGCGCAAGGCCTTGGTGCGCAGACCCAGCACGCGCATGAACAGCAGCATGTCCAGCGTGGCACCAAACTGGAAGGAGTGCAGTGTCCAGAAATTGACCGGAACCCACCCGTTGATGACCCCGATGACGGTGGCGGTGGCGATGAAATAAATCAGCCAAGCCAGCAGCAGGCTGCTGCCCACGCCGTCGCCCCGCGCAGCACGGCGCGCCGCCCCGGGTATGCCCATCAAAGCAGGCACCAGCCCCAGAACGCTCACGATGGCCGCAATCGCGCGTGTGGAGATCGCGTCCACCGCATAGGCCACCGCCAGTACCACGCACAGCACGGCGCCCCCACGCATCGCCAGCAGAAAGCGGCTGCGGGGCCGGTCTCCCGCAAGCGCCTGGCTGATGAACAGAAAGGAGCCGCAGGTCGCCATCAACGCGGCGAGCGCCGCCACATGGACCTCATACCACAGGCTGTTGCTCCACAGGTACTGGCGGCCCACGCCGAACAGGTGCAATGAAAAAAGCAGGCTGCCCGAGGTGAGCAGCGCATACTGGATGAACAGGGGCTCGCGCAGGCTGATCCACTGCGCCACGCTGTAGACCAGAAGGCACAGCGCCAGCCCGGTGAGCACGCCCTGGAGCATCTGCTCGTTCACCGCTTTCTTCAGCATGGCCGCGGGGGTGTGAAACGCGATCGGCAAAATCATGGCGCCGCGGGTCTGGATGCGCACCAGCAACTCGTACTCCAGGCCCGGAAGCAGATTGAGCGGGACGGCGTGCGAGCGGCTCTGCAGCGGTCGCTCCGCATAGGGCTGAAGGCTGCCCAGCATGGCTTTCTGCGCTACACGTCCTCCGGTGGTGAGGTACACGCCAATCTGGTTCAGGTCAGCATGGTTGAGGTCCAGAATCCATTGGGCTTCCGACGTGGCAGGCACGGCAATCGGAATGCGCAGCCACACCGCATCCGGCCGCATGCCCAGCGTGGCGCCCACACTGGGCGGCAGGGCGAACTGATGACGCCGCTCCATCACATCCTCGACCGTGAGCTCCTGGCTGGGGTCTACCAACAGTGTCGCCGAGGGCCAGGCGTCGATCGTGCCTTTGTCATCGTTCAGCACCAAGGGCGCCGCGCTGGCCTGTGCCCAGGGGCATGCCAGCAGTGCCCACAGCATAGTGAGCCAGATCAATGGGCGCAGCCAGGGCCAGGTCTGCATGGAGGGGCGGCGGAGTGTTCGGGTGGAGGTGGCCAGCCAGTATAGGCTGCGCGGCGCCAGGCGAAGGGAGGGGTTGTTCCGCATGGAATCGATGGCCCTCATGAAGCCAGCGCGAGCGTGCCGTCGTTGCGGCGAAGGCAGTGTTTGCCGTTTTGTTTGCCCGCGTACATGGCCGCGTCGGCCAGGCGGATCAAGGCCTGCGGATCGTCGCTGTCCAGCGGCGCCAGCGCGTACCCGACGGTAAGGCCCACGTGAAGCCGGAGATGGCTCAGCACAAACGGGGCGTCGAAGGCGCGCAGCAAGGACCGCCCCAGCTCTTCTGCATCTTTCACAGAGTCCAGGTAGCAGGCCATGATGATGAACTCATCGCCCCCCAGCCGGGCCACCACGTCGGTCTGGCTGCGCACATTGGCTTGGAGGCGGTGGGCCACGGCCACCAGCAAATCGTCGCCGACATCGTGCCCATGCGCATCGTTGACGGGCTTGAATCCGTCCAGGTCCAGCAGGTACAGGGCGACCAGACTGCGGGGCGTGCACGACGACAGCGCCACCCGCAGCGCTTGCTGCAGGCCGCGGCGGTTGCTCAGGCCCGTCAGCGGGTCGCTGTGGGCCAGCGAATGCATGATGTCGCGTTCACGCATCGCTTCCTGGGCTTGCAGGCGCATGGCTTGGGCGCGCAGGCCCATCACCCGCAGGAACAGAAGCATGTCCAGTGTGGCGCCGATCTGAAATGCGTGCAGGGTCCAGAAGTTGGCCGGTACCCAGCCTTGCACCAGACAAACCATGATGGCCGCAGCCGCGCCGTAGGCGAGCCAGGCCACCAGCAGCGTGGCGCCGATCGGGTCTTTCTGCCGCACGCGACGCAGGGCAGCCGGCACGCTGAGCGCCGAGGGCAGCGCCCCGGCCAGGCTCATGAACGCGATGGCGGCGGGAACGCTCACCCACCCCAGGACGAGCCCCACGCACACGGCTGCCGTGACGGCCGCGCCCGCGCGCATGGCACGCGCGTAGCGGCTGCGCGCATCGTCAGACAGCGCTTCGCCGAGGAAAAGAAAGGAGCCCGCGAGCGCCGTCAAGCCCGCAATCAGCCCGCCATGCCGCGACATCCAGAGGTTGCCGGGCCACAGAAACTGGTCGCCGATGCCAAAGAACTGCAGTGAAAAACCGGCACTGCCGAGCACCACGAGCGCATAGAACGCGAACAGGCGCTCACGCTGAGTGACCCACTGAATCAAGCTGTACACCAACAGGAAAAATGCCAGGCCGTTGAGCAGACCCTGCAGCATCTGTTCGCGCAAGGCCTGGTGCATCTGGGTGGGCATTTCTCCGAGGGTGATGGGCAGGATCAGGGGGCCAGTCGCCTGTACCCGTATCAATAGGTCGTAGGCTTGACCGGGGTGAAGGTCGAAGGCCATGGCGGGAGTCCGGCTGGCAAGCTGCCGCTGCTCGGGTTCGTCTGAACGACTCTGCTGCACGATCTGCCCGCCACTGGCCAGGTAGATGTCGGCACGCAGCGAGCTGTAGCCCAGGTCCACCATCCATGGAGTGCGCAGCTTCTCTTGCGTGATGAGCGGGATATGCAGCCACATCGCCGTCTTGTGCACACCCAGCGATCCGCCACGTTGGGAAGGCGCGCGGAACTCGTCCAAACGATCCAGGACTTCCTGCGCCGAAAACTGTTCATTGGCTTCGGCCATGAGCGTGATGGCTTCCCATGCATCCAAGGGCTGCTCACGTTGCTTCAGCACCAGGGGCTGTGTCTCGTGCGCGGACGATGGCAGGGCAAGGAGCAGCCCGTAAAGGCACAGCAGCGCTGCAGCCATGCGGCAGCGCGCGCGCCGAATCCAGGCGAGCATCAGAAGCAGGGCGCGGGCCAGCAACTGCATCGGCGTGGGGGAGGGCTCAAATGGGCTGCTGCTGAGGTGGCTTGCTCGCCAGGCCACGGCTCCAGCTGCCGTGTGTCGTCAGCCGGTCTTCCAGGCGGTTGAGCCAGTTGGGTGCGTGGGGGTCGTCGCTCCAGCCGTGCACCACCTGATCGACCTGGTTGAGCAATTCGGTGGGCAGCTGCAGCGGGCGGGTCTGGCTCATCAACACGCGGCTCATGAAGTGGTAGCCCAGAATCCGCGTGAGCGTGCGCACGATGGAAAAGCGCGGCAGCACCAGCCGCGCCACCGCATCAATGGCGCGGGCCAACAGCAGCACGCCCCAGAACAGCAGCGCAGAGGGCCACGGTATGGGTTGCGTCAGGCCCAGGTCGTCGGCGGTGGCGCGCCCGCACAGGTAGCGTGTCATGAGCTGAGGGAAGGGCTTCACCACGTTCCAGGGAAGCGCCTTTTCCATGGTTTGCATCAAAGCCTGGCCCAGTGCAGGGCGCGGGTCGGGCGTCACGGGTTCCGCGCGGCCGCGGGCCTGCATGCGCGCCATCAGGCTTTCACCCGCGTCCATGGTGTCTACCATCAGCGACGTCTCGATGCCGAGGATGTGGCCCACCACATTCCAGGCGTGCAGGTAGGCCTCTTCGTCGGCACGCGGCAGCCCGATGCCCAGCCGCCGCATGCTGCGCAGGAACACATAGCCAAAGGTGAGCAGCGTGTAAGCCAGCTCTTCCTGGTTGCAAGGCAGCCCTTGCCCGTTCACGTTCCAACCATGCGCGAACAAGGTCTTGAACATGGCTTGGCGCCCGCCCACGGCCAGAGGCTGGCTGGCCGGGATCTCTACCCTGGCGCCTTCCAGCACACGCTGGATGGCCTGCTGGGGGCTGCCGTGCAGGATGAGATTGCGCACGGTGGCGTGGATGAGCCGGACCTTGAGCACCTGCGCCACCCCTGCGCCACGCTGGCTGAGGCCACCATGCAGCATGACCGGAAAAATCATGGCCGCCGTGGAGCGGATGCGGTATTCGGTGTTCTGCTCCAGCTGCCCGGTGACATGGAGCACGCTGGAGAGGTCGGGCACTACATAGCATTCAGGAAGGCTGGCGCAAAACAGCAGGATGCACGAGAGAGCGCCATGCTCCATGAAAATCTTTTCCGCCCGCTCAATCTTGCGCGCGTCGGCCCAGCTGGGAAGCACTTGGCCGGTCTGGACATAGTGGTCCAGCGCCTTGGCCATGGCAGCGTCCACGCCATCGCCTTGGGCCTTCCAGCGGGCCATGGTGGCGTTGTCGGTCCATTCCCCGAGCAGCCGGTTCACGGTGTCAATGCGGTCCCACTGGGGCGCATTCAGGACCACGTCGCCAGCGGGCCAGTCGCCGAGGATGTCGGCCATGGTTGTGTCGGCCAGCGGATCGGCGTGGTGCTGCATGCCGGCCAGCGTGGCATCTGGCAAGGGTTGGGGGGCTGTGGAGGGGTTGCTCATGCGCTGGCCTTTGCAGGCGCTGTCCAGCGCTGATAGCCCGCCAATGCGCACAGCAATGGAATGCCCATGGCAAACGGCGCAATCGAGCGAATTTCCACAGGGTTGCCCAGAATCATCTGAAAGACCATGTTGCTGCCGTACAGCGCCAGGGGCACCAGGGCATGGCGGCGCAGGAACGGGCTGGAAGGCCGCAGCGCCAGTTTGCGCACCGACAGCCTGAAGCCCAAGATGATGACGAAGGACACAAACATCCAGCCAAGGAAGCCCTGCACCGTTTCCCCGAACCAGGCGCCATCCGTCTTGGTCATGATCCAGGCCTTGAGGGTGTAGACCAGGTAGGGGTCGGCGCCCAGATCGAACGCCGTGACGATCATGGCGGCCAGAAATGACAGCAGCACGGCATTGCCCAGCCCCGGCGCGCCGTCCACGGGGCTTTGCCACACGATGAGGTTGGCAATGACGTAGCAGGAATAGGTCAGCGAGAACCACATCAGCGGGATCACGATGGGCACATCACCCAGCCGTGCGCCCAGCACGTCGGTGTAGGTGTATTCGCCAAAAAACCAGCCCCGGGATGAACCCATCTGCTCGGCAAACCAGCCAAAGCACACGGCGATCACGATGAACTGCAGCGTGGCGCGCCACCCAAGCAGGTGGGCGGCGCTGGCCCAGCAACAGGCAAACATCACCACGGATGCCACCACCAGGGCCATGGTGGTGTCGTTGTGCATGCGAAACGCAATAAGGATCAGGTAGACGGCCAGCAGGATGTAGCTCAGTACGGGCAGGCTCGACGCCAAACGGGACGGAGTGGACATGGTCGGTGTATCACGCTGTAACAATCTGCCAGTGTAGGGGATTGTTTCGCGCAGAGCGAACAGTGTTTGTCCGCGCCCACAAGTGCTTCTACAGTGCTTTTCCGGCGACTGGCGCAGCACTTTGGGTGGTAGCGGCGCTCGGCTGGGTTTGAGCGTTGCGGCGCCTCAGCGCTTGGCCGGATGGATGGCGGCCAGGTTCAGGAGTGCTGCCTCAATCGCGGCGGCTGTGGCCAGCGGTTGCTCCATGGGGAAGAGGTGGCTGCCGTCCAGCATCATGGTGCGGCCCTCGGTCACGCGCAGCGTCATTGCCATGCCCACCTGTTTCATCTCGTCCGAGTCGCGCCCTCCGATGAAGGCAGCCGGGCACTGCAGCGGGTGCGCGTTCAGCAGGCGGCCGAGGTTGTGGGGCAGGGTGTTGTAGATGGCGGTTTCCACGGCACGGTCAAACCCCAGCACACGCTTGCCTTCGTGGTCTTGCAGGCCGTGGCGAATGTAGTCCTGCAGCACGGCCGGGTCCCAGCGCGCAAAGGCTTTTTTCTTGCGGAAATGTTCCAGGGCCTCTTCATTGCTGGCCCAACTGAAGCGCCGCTGGCGGCTCACCCGGCCTGGCGATATGGAGCCCACCACCTGCGCGCGCTTGGCCACGCCGACCACGTTGGCCTTCCAGCCGCCGATCAGTGGTGAGTCGATCAGCAGCACGCCGCGCACCAGATGCGGGTGGCGGGCCGCCGCCATCACGCTCAAAAAACCGCCCAGCGAGTGGCCGACCAGAAACACAGGCTCCCGAAGGCGCTCGACCTGGGTGGTGGCGAAATCGGCCAGGTGCTGCACCAGGTGGGGCCAATTGTTGGTGACCGGGTACTTCGGGTCGTGGCCGTAGCGGTCGACCGCATTCACCTCGAATCCACGGGCCCTGAGATGGCCGAACAGGACGCGGTACGTGGCCGCCGGAAAGCTGTTGGCGTGCGAGAAAACGATGGGAAGCATGGCGGGCAGCGTGGGGCTGGAGCGGCGGACGGGGGCAGCAGACTGGGGGCCGGGGCAGCGCGGGCACCGTGCCCCAACGCACCCTCAGATGAGCCGGTCCGTGTGGGTGGTGATTTTCTTGAGCGGCTTGCTGCGCGCCGGGTTCACCATGATGGGCACGTCGGTCGAGCCACCGGCCCAGGCCGGGTCTTCGATGCTGTCGAACACCTGGCGCAGCTTTTGCCCCCAGCTGTCGTGCAGCATGCGGAAGTAGGGGTTGTGCTCGTCGATGCAGACGATCTTGTCGGTGGCAAAGCGGTCAACCTCGTACACCACCAGATCAAGCGGCAGGCCCACCGACAGGTTGGACTTGAGCGTGCTGTCCATGGACACCAGTGCGCACTTGGCCGCTTCGTCCAGCGGCGTTTCAGGTGTGAGCACGCGGTCCAGCACGGGCTTGCCGTATTTGGACTCGCCAACCTGGAAATACGGCGTTTCGGTGGTGGCCTCGATGAAGTTGCCTGCCGAGTAGACCTGGAACAGGCGCATGCCCTCGCCCTTGATCTGGCCGCCAAACACCATGGAGACATTGAAATCCACACCCGAGCGCTTGAGTGCCGCGCCATCGCGCTCGTGCACATGACGCACGGCAGCGCCCAGCACACGGGCGGCGTCGAACATGCTCTTGGCGTTCCAGATGGTGATGACCTCTCCGGTCTCGCCGTCCTTGATCTGCTCGTTTTGCAGAATCTCGCGCACCGATTGGGAGATGGACAGATTGCCTGCCGAAAGCAGCACCATGAACCGGTCGCCCGTCTTCTCATAGACCATCATCTTGCGGAAAGAGCTGATCTGGTCCAGGCCGGCGTTGGTGCGGGAGTCGGACAGAAAAACCAGCCCGGCATTGAGTTTGATGGCGACGCAATACGTCATGGGAAAAGTGAGGTCACTGAAACACGGAACCCGTGAGTTTAGTGCGGTGTGGCGCAGGAGCCTCTCGGGGCTCATGAGCCCCCGCTGTTGGTTTGAGGGCGTTTTCTATCAATAACAATAGCTGCCAGCGTATTCTGGATAAGCGTCAGAGGCCAATTTGCCCTGATATTCAATGCATTCATGGGCGGGCTGGCTGACGGCCGTGGGCCTTCATGTTGAGGGCTATTGCGCCTGCGGTGCGCGCCGGGGCGGGCGCGGTCCTATCATCCGCCGCTTCATCTGGAAGGGACTTGCCGTGTTGACACCTGGGATCGCATCTGGAATGGGCCGCGTCCGCACGCTGGCTTGGCGCACGCCGCTTGTGGTGTTGCTGGGCGCCGCGCTGGCGGCTTGCGGCGGTGGCGGCAACGACCTGGCTCCCGGCGGTGGACAGCCCACGGAGCCTCCGCCCACGCCTGTGCGTTCGGGCCGGCTCGAATCGGCAGCCCAGTTGCGCAATATCCCGGTTCAGGACATCGCTGCTGCGCTGGCGGCCAAGGAGTCGCTGGCCGAAGGCGTGGTGCCGCGCTACAGCGTGACGGCCTACCGCATCCAATACCTCACCACCGACGCCGACGGCAAGGAAGTGAAGGCCTCGGGCCTTGTCAGCGTGCCCCAGAAGGCGGCGGGCGCCAAAAGCCCGGTGCTGAGCTACCAGCACGGCACCATTTTTCAAGACGCCGAGGCGCCCAGTAACAATGCGGTGGCGTCCGAAGTGGCGGTGGTGCTGGCGTCGCTGGGCTACATCGTCCTGGCACCCGACTACGTGGGCTTCGGTGCGTCCAGGGGCACGCCGCATCCCTATCTGTTGGCGGGCCCTGCGGCCGCCGCCACAGTGGATTTTCTGACCGCAGCGCGCACCTGGCGTGGCCAGGCCAATGTGGTGGACAACGGCCAGCTCTTTCTCACTGGCTATTCGGAAGGCGGCTACGTCACCATGGCGGCGCACCGCGCCATGCAGGAGGGGGGCTCGCCCCACCTGCAGCAACTGCGTATGGTGGTGCCCGGCGCGGGCCCCTACAACGTGCAGGCCACCATGGACGGCCTGGTGGATTTGGTGCGGCAGGAGCAGCCAGTGATCGGCGCGCTCATCAACCCGGGCTTTCTGCGCTACCTGGGCGGCAGCGTGCAGCGCGAAGTGCGCAGGCTGCTGCTGCGCGCGCTCATTCCGGGCGATGCGGACGTCACCTACGACACACGCTTCATCGATCGCTTCCTGCCCGAGGACGTGCGCTACCTCGAGGAATACAGCAATGTGTACGACTGGAAGCCCAGCGTGCCCGTGCGCATGTACCACGGCCGAGACGACCGCACGGTGCCCTACGCCAGTTCGGTCAGTACCGTGCGCGCCATGCAGCGACGGGGTGCGGGTGATCTGGTCAGCCTGACGGATTGCCGTGCCCAGCCGGCGGGGCACCTGCAGTGCGTGCCGCCTTTCATCACGTTCATGCTGGGGCAACTGGCCCCGGTGGCGCAGGATCTCTAAGAACCTGTTCAAAGACCTTGAACAGGTTCTAAAGCGCCGAGGGGTTGGCCCCTCAGCCCACCAGCCGCTTGAGCTGGTACAGCGCATCCAGCGCCTCGCGCGGGCTCAGCGCATCGGGGTTGATGCCTGCCAGTGCCGCCTCCACCGGGCTGGCGCCAGCGGTTTCGGGCACCTCGGGAGCCGCGAAGAGGTCCACCTGCAAGTCGTCTTCGCCCGCGCGCTCTTCGAGCGCCGCCAGCGCATGGCGCGCGTGGTGCAGCACGGGCGAGGGCATGCCCGCCAGCTTGGCCACCTGAATCCCATAGCTGCGGCTGGCCGGGCCGGGCTGGATCTCGTGCAAGAAGACGATGTCCGCGCCGCTCTCGGTGGCGCTCACATGCATGTTGATCGCGTGGCGCGCCTTCACGGGCAGCTCGGTCAGCTCGAAGTAGTGCGTGGCAAACAGCGTGAACGCGCGGGTCTTGTCGTGCAAGTGGGTGGCGATACCGCTGGCCAGGGCCAAGCCGTCGAACGTGCTGGTGCCGCGGCCGATCTCGTCCATCAGCACCAGGCTGTGGGGCGTGGCGGCGTGCAATATCTGCGCTGCCTCGGTCATCTCCAGCATGAAGGTGGACTGGGCGTTGGCCAGGTCGTCCGCCGCGCCGATGCGGGTGTGGATGGCGTCGATGGGGCCCAGGCGGCAGCTCGCGGCGGGCACATGGCTGCCCATGCTGGCCAGCAGCACGATCAGCGCCACCTGCCGCATGTAGGTCGATTTACCGCCCATGTTGGGGCCGGTGATGACCTGCATGCGCGTGTTGGCGTTGAGCCGCGTGTGGTTGGCGATGAAGCTGCCGCTCGATGTCTCGGCCAGGCGGCCTTCGACTACGGGGTGGCGACCGCCTTCGATCTCGATGCAGGGCTCGGGCACGAACTGGGGCGCGCACCAGTTCAGGGTGAGCGAGCGCTCGGCCAGCGTGCACAGCACATCCAGCGTGGCCAGCGCCTGCGCCAGACGGGTCAGCTGCGGTATGTGGGGCTGCAGCTGGTCCAGGATCTGTTCGTACAGCCACTTCTCGCGCGCCAGGGCGCGTTCGCTGGCTGAAAGGGCCTTGTCTTCAAACGCCTTGAGTTCAGGCGTGATGAAGCGCTCGGCATTTTTCAGCGTCTGGCGGCGGCGGTAGTCATCAGGCACCTTCTCGACATGGCTGCTGGTGACCTCGATGTAGAAGCCATGCACCTTGTTGAACTGCACGCGCAGGTTGGGGATGCCGGTGCGCGCCTTCTCGCGGGTTTCCAGCTCCAACAGGAAGTCGTCGCAGTTCGTCTGAATGGCGCGCAACTCGTCCAGCTCGGTGTCGAAGCCGCCCGCGATCACGCCGCCGTCGCGCACCAGGGCGGCGGGCTCTTCG
>JBCNOJ010000105.1:0-11857 GCA_039593925.1 Acidovorax sp. | reverse complement strand
ATTTCCACGCGCCGCGCTGGAGGCTTTGCGCGAGCCGCTGGAGACCGGCCACATCACCATCGCCCGGGCCGCGCAGCGGGCGGAGTTTCCCGCGCGGTTCCAGATGATCGCCGCCATGAACCCATGCCCATGTGGCTACCTTGGGTCGGCCCAGCGCGCCTGCCGCTGCACGCCCGACCAGGTGAACCGCTACCAGTCCAAGCTCAGCGGCCCGCTGCTGGACCGCATCGACCTGCATGTGGAAGTGCCCGCCTTGCCGGCCGAGCAGCTGGTGAAGGCCCCCGCAGGTGAGGGCACCGAGGCTATCCGCGAACGTGTGGTGCGCGCCCGAGCCGCTGCGCTGGCGCGACAGGGCAAGGCCAACCAGGCGCTGCAGGGGCAGGAGATCGACGCCCATGTGCTGCTGGAAGACGCGGCTGCCAAGTTCCTCAACACCGCCGCCGCGCGGCTGGGGTGGTCGGCCCGCAGCACGCACCGCGCGCTGAAGGTGGCGCGCACCATTGCCGACCTGGCGGGCGAGCCCACCACGCAGGCGAGCCACGTGGCCGAAGCCGTGCAGTACCGCCGCGTGCTGCGCAGCCCGGTGTGAGCCACCACCCTCCGGGCCCATCACCACCGAGCCGCAAAATCGATAGCTATCAGCGCTTACTGGATAAGCGCCAGAGCCCGATTTGACCTGAATCTGCCATCCGCACACCCGCCCCCCGGCACAATCGCCCCATGTCCAGCGCACGCCCCCGCAAGAAAACCGCACCGTCCACGGTCCCATCGGATACGCCGCCCACAGCCACCACCACGGCGGTGGACACCTGCTTTTTGCGCACGCTGGTGGGCTACAACACGCGGCGCGCGGCGCTGGCCATCATTGAGATCTTCATGGAGCGCATGGCCGTGTACGACCTGAAGGTGGTGGATTTTTCGGTGCTGTCGCTGGTGGCGCACAACCCGGGCGTCACCTCGCGCGAACTGTGCGCCACGCTCAATGTGCTGCCGCCCAACATGGTGGGCCTGATTGCGGGGCTGGAGAAACGCGGCCTCATCGAGCGCCGCCCCCACCCCAGCGACGGCCGCGCCATGGGCGTGCACCTGACCGCTGCGGGCGCCGACCTCACGGCCCAGGCCGAACACACGGCCGCGCAGCTGGAGGTGGACGCCACCGCGCGGCTGACGGCCACGGAGCGCAAGACGCTGATCCGGCTGCTGCAGAAGATTTATCTGCCTGCGGGGGCGTAAAGAACCAGGAAGATAAAAAAAACAAGGGGCGCCCGTCGCGCCCCTTGGTCGTTCTTGCCGTGTCCCTCAGACGGGATGTGCCGCCGCCTTGGCCGCCAGCGCGGCCGCGAGCCCTCCCCACTTTTCCTGGAACAACCCCGGGTCCATGGTCTTCACGTTGCGCATGATCGGCTTGAAGCCCATGTGCGCCAGCACGTCGCGCTCCATATCGATGCCGGGCGCAATCTCGATCAGCTCCAGCCCCTCGGTGGTCAGGTGGAACACGGCGCGTTCGGTGACGAACAGCACGTTCTGCTCACGCTGGGCGGCATCCAGGCCGTTGAAGGTGATCTGCTCGACCTTCTCGATGAACTTGCGCGAGCGGCCTTCTTTCACAATCTCCAGCCGCCCGTCGCCCACCTTCACCTCCAGCCCCCCGGCCGTGAAGGTGCCGCAGAACACCAGGTTCTTGGTGGAGCGCGTGATGTTCACAAAGCCGCCGCAGCCCACGGGGCGGCCGTTGAACTTGCTCACGTTCACGTTGCCGTGGTTGTCGGCCTGCGCCAGGCCCAGGAAGCTCGCGTCCAGCCCGCCGCCGTCGTAGAAGTCGAACTGCAGCGACTGCTCGATGATCGCGTCGGCGTTGTAGGCCGTGCCGAAGTCACCCAACTGCGCGGGGATGCCGCCGGTGATGCCGCTTTCGACGCTGAGGGTGAACTGGTCAGACACCCCCTCTTCCGCCGCCACCGAGGGCACGCCGGCCGGGATGCCGATGCCCAGGTTGGTGATGGCGCCGGGTTTCAGCTCCATCGCCGTGCGGCGGGCGATCACCTTACGCTCGTCCAGCGGCATGGGCGCGAGCGAATTCACCGGCACGCGCACGTCGCCGCACAGCGCGGGGTTGAACTGCGTGGTGATGGTCTGCATGTGGTTCTCGGGCTGGCTGACCACCACGTAGTCCACCGAGACGCCGGGCACCTTGACCGACTTGGGGTGCAGGCTACCGGCCTTCACGATGCGCTCCACCTGCGCGATGACGATGCCACCGCAGGCCTTGGCTGCGTGGGCGATGTTGATCTGCTCCAGCAGCACGCCTTCCTTGTCGAGCGTGAGGTTGCCGTTCTCGTCGGCCAGCGTGCCGCGGATGATGGCCACGTCGACCTTGGGCGAGGGGTAGAACAGCCATTCCTCGCCGTTGAATTCGACCAGCTTCACGAGGTCTTCGGTGGACTTGCTGTTGAGCTTGCCGCCCTCGATGCGCGGGTCCACAAACGTGCCCAGACCCACCTTGGTCAGCAGCCCGGGGCTGCGGCTGGCGATGTGGCGCGTGAGGTGCGACAGGCTGCCCTGCGGGAAGTTGTAGGCCTCCACCTCGCCGTCAAACACCATCTTCATCATCTCGGCGCCGGTCTGGCCGAAGTGGCCCGCCACGGTGCGCTTGATCATGCCGGGGTGGGCAAAGTGCACCATGCCCGCGTCCTTGCTGTTGCCGATGGCGCCGCAGGCCCAGGTGGTCACGTTCTTCGGACTGCCGTGTTCGAGGAAATTTTTCTCGATGCCCTTGAGCACTTCCTCGGGCAGGCTGGAGACGGCGAGGCCGCCCAGGAAGATGGTGGCGTTGTCAGGGATCAGGGCCCCGGCCTGGGCGGCGGTGATGATTTTCATGGTGACCTTTGGGTGAATACTATTATTTCGATAGCTGCTGGCGCTTACTGGATAAGCGCTAGAGCCCTATTTCATTCAAGTTTCAAGCGCAGGGGGCGTGCATGGGGCGGGCGTGTCCGAGCGGGCACGGCGGACTCGTTCACGCCTTCTCGGTGTTTTCAATGAGCAGCGCAATGCCCTGCCCGCCGCCCACGCAGGCGCTGGAGATGCCGTAGCGCAAACCACGGCGACGCAGTTCGCGCGCCAGCGTCACCGTCAGGCGCACGCCGGTGGCGGCCAGCGGGTGGCCCAGGGCAATCGCGCCGCCGTTCACGTTGAGCTTGTTGAGGTCCAGCCCCAGTTCGCGCCCTACGGCCAGGGTTTGTGCGCCCTGGGCTTCATTGATTTCGAACAGGCCAATGTCCTCCAGCGTGAGGCCGGTGCGCGCCAGCAGCGCGCGGATGGCGGGGGCCGGGCCGATGCCCATGTATTCGGGCGCCACGCCCACGGCCGCCACGCCACGCAGGCGCGCCAGGGGTTTCAGGCCACGCTGCTGCACATAGGCATCGCTGGCCACCAGGGCGCCCACGGCGCCATCCACCAGGGCCGAGCTGTTGCCAGCGGTCTGCACGCCGCCGGGGTAGACCGTGCGCAGCGCGGCCAGCGCTTCCACCGGCGAGGGGCGCGGGTGGGTGTCGCGGTCCAGCTGCGCTACTTTGCGCGGCAGGCTGATGCCGCGCGTGGCGTAGCCTGCCAGCTCGAACTTCTCGCTGGTCACGGGCACGATCTCGCCCGCCAGGAAGCCATCTTCCTGCGCCTTCAGTGCGCGGGCGAACGACTGCGAGGCATAGGCATCCACGTCTTCGCGGGTGATGCCGTATTTCTTGGCCAGGTTCTCGGCCGTCTCGATCATGGTGACGGGGCCTGCGGTGTCGATCAGCGCTTCCATCAGGAAGTCCTTGAATTCCACCGGTGCTCCCAGCTTGAAGCCGGTGCGGTGCGTGTAGGCCGCAATCGGGTTGCGCGTCATCGATTCGGTGCCCACCACCAGCGCCACATCGGCGTAGCCCAGCGCGATCTGGTCGGTCGCCTGGCGGAACAGCTCGAAGCCCGTGCCGCAGATGCGCTGCACCAGGATGGAGGGCACGTCCAGAGGCACGCCCGCATACAGGCCAATGTGGCGCGGCAGCACGTAGGCGTCAAAGTCCGCCTGCGCCATGGAGCCGGTGATGACCGAGCCCACATCGGCAGCGGGCACACCGCTCTTCTCCAGCACGGCACGCGCCACCTTGATGCCCAGGTCGGTGGGCGACACATGGCCCAGCGCGCCGCAGTAATCCACCAGCGGCGTGCGCACGCCGTCCACGAGCCAAGCGTTCAGGGGGGCGGAAAAGGAGCTTTTTGTCGAAGCGTTGGTCATGATCAGGCCTTGGAGGTTGTTTTGGTGTCGGTCACGCGCAGCACGGTGGCATAGCCGGTGTCGCCTGCAGCGCAGCCGGTGAACAAGCCCACGCCGCCGCCGCGCAGCACCAGCTCTTCGATCAGTTCGATGATGGCGCGCATGCCAGTGGGCGCCTGGGGGTGGCCCCAGATGATGGAGCTGCCGTAGTTGTTCATGCGCTCCCAGGCAAACCCGGTGTCGCGCGCCAGGGCGATGTCGTTCACGGCGAATGGGTTGTGTGTCTTGATGGCGGCCACATCGCTGATGGCCAGGCCCGCGTTCTTGAGGGCGTTGAACGCGGCGGGCGACGGCGCCATGGGCATGAAGCCCGGCTCCACCCGCGACATGCCAAAGCCCAGGATCTCGATCTCGATGCCCGGGTCGGTGGCCACGGCGCGCGCACGCTCGCGCGTGGTGACGATGGCGCCCGCATTGCCGTCGGCCGGGTGCGTCTGGCCGCCGAAGGTCACGGTGCCGCCCTCTTTCACCGGCTTGAGCTTGGCCAGCCCTTCGGCCGTGGTGGGGAAGATGCCTTCGTCGGTGCTCAGCGTGCCGGTCTGCTTGCGGAACTTGGAGTCGGTCACCGGCACGTCGGCCATGTAGCGTTTCTGGAAGGCGCGGTCGTTGGCCAGCGCCTCCTGGTACTGGTGGTAGCGGTGCAGCTTGAGCGCGTGCTGCTCTTGGGTGGTGATGCCATAGCGCGCGGCCACGTTTTCGCCGGTCTGCAGCATGGGGTTCTTGGCATACGGGTCGTGGCCCATGTTGTCGGGCACCCAGTGCTCGGTGATGCCATAGCCGCCGGTGCCGCTCGAATCCGGGTAGTACACCACCGGGCCGTTGGACTGGCGGTCGGCCATCACCAAGAGCGCGCTGGTGGCGGTGCCGCAGGCCACCTCTTGTGCGGCCATCTGCAGCGCACGCACGCTGGTGGCGCAGGCCTGCTGCACGGTGGGGCCCGCCACGCGGTCGATGCCCATCATGCCGGTGACCCAAGGCAGCCCATAAAAGCTGCCCTTTTGCGGATTGGTGATGCCCAGGATGGCCAGGTCCACGGCCGACAGGTCGTAGCCGCGCGCGGTGAGCGCCTGTTTGCCCACAGCGGCGGCCAGCGGCAGCGCGTTGAGGTTGGCCAGCGTCCCTTGCCACTTGGCGAACGGGGACGACCAGTAGATACCGTAGGGAATGAAGGCGTTCATGGCGTTTCCTTGGCGGCAGCAATGCTGCATTTTAGTTATTTATCATAATCATATAGCCACGCCAAAAGACTAGGGAAACCCCCTAGCAAACAGGGCCGTCACGGCCTTGTTTTGGTTATTTTTGATAACCATAATTTGACCAACCTCAAAGCCAGACACCATGACCCAATCCACCGACATTTCCCTGGAAATCCGCGGCGAACGCGAGGAAATCGCGGTCATCCGCCTTACCCGTCCCGCCAAGCGCAACGCACTGAACGACGGCCTGATCCTTGCGCTGCGCAACGTGATGGACAACCTGCCCGCCACCGTGGGCGCTGCGGTGATCGACGGCGAGGGCGACCATTTCTGCTCAGGCCTGGACCTATCGGAACTCAAGGAGCGCGATGCCGGCCAGGGCCTGCACCACTCGCGCATGTGGCATGCCGCGCTCGACCGCGTGCAGTTCGGCCCCGTGCCCGTGGTGGCCGCGCTGCATGGCGCCGTGGTGGGCGGCGGGCTGGAACTGGCCAGCGCTTGCCACATCCGCGTAGCCGACGAAACCACCTTTTATGCGCTGCCCGAAGGCTCGCGCGGCATCTTTGTGGGCGGGGGCGGCGCGGTGCGCATTCCGCGCCTGATCGGCACCGCCCGCATGACCGACATGATGATGACCGGCCGCGTCTACAACGCGGTGGACGGCGAGAAAGTGGGCTTTGCGCAATACCTCGTGCCCACCGGCACGTCTTTCGATAAGGCTTTCGAGCTGGCCCAGCGCATTGCGCAGAACGCGCCGCTCACCAACTACGCGCTGATGCACGCGCTGCCGCGCATCGCCGAGCAGCCCGCCGACCAGGGCCTGATGGCCGAAGCCATGATGGCCGCCATCGCCCAGAGCGCCCCCGAGGCAAAAGCCCGCGTGCGCGCCTTCCTGGACGGCAAGGCCGCCAAGGTCAAGAAGGCCTGAGCCTCGACCACGCCGCCCACCCATGCGCCCCGCCCGCTACAGCACCGAGACAAGCTTCATGACGGCACCCTCCCCTTCCCCCCGCTACCGGCCGCTGCAGTTCGGCGTGACCGAAGTCCACACACGCCAAGGCGACAACGGCGTGGTGTACGTGCGGGCCACGCAAGACCTGCAAGACAGCCCGGTGCGCCTGACCGACCGCCTCGCCCACTGGGCGCGCGTGGCGCCAGACCGCACCTGGATGGCGCAGCGCGTGAAGCAGGCGGACGGCAGCCTGGGCGAGTGGCGCCACATCAGCTACGCCGAGGCCTGGGCCACGGCACGCCGCATTGCGCAGGCGCTGCTCGACCGCCAACTGAGCGCCGAGCGCCCCGTGGCCATCCTCAGCGAGAACGACCTGGACCACGCCCTGCTGTCGCTGGGCTGCCTGGTGGCCGGCGTGCCCCAGTGCACGGTGTCCACCGCCTACTCCACCATCAGCCAGGACTTTGACAAGCTGCGCCATGCGCTGGACGTGCTCACGCCCGGGCTGGTGTTCGCCAGCGATGCGGGCCGCTTTGCACGTGCGATCCACGCTGCGGTGCCCGCCGATGTGGAAGTGGTGCTGTCCACCGGCACGCTGGACGGCCGCGCCACCACGCCATTCAGCGCGCTGGTCTCCACGCCAGACACGCCCGCCGTGGATGCGGCGCACGAGGCCATCACGGCCGATGCCCCTGCCAAGTTCATGTTCACCTCGGGCTCCACCAAGCTGCCCAAGGCCGTGATCGTGACCCACGGCATGTGGACGGCCAACCTGCAGCAGATGAACCAGTCCATGCCCGTGCTGGCCGATGGCGACCTGGTGCTGGTGGACTGGCTGCCGTGGAACCACACCTTTGGCGGCAACCACAACTTCGGCATCATCATCTACAACGGCGGCACGCTGTACCTGGACGAAGGCAAGCCCACGCCCGCTGGCATGGCCGAGACCATCCGCAACCTGCGCGAGATCGCCCCCACGGTGTACTTCAATGTGCCCACGGGTTTCGAGGTGATCGCGCGCACCATGAAGACCGACGACCAGCTGCGCAAGAATCTGCTCAGCCGCGTGAAGATGTTCTTCTTTGCAGCAGCCGCGCTGTCGCAGCCCATCTGGGATTCGCTGTTTGAAAGCGCCGAGCGCGAGGTGGGCGAGCGCATCGTGATGAACACCGGCCTGGGCATGACCGAAGGCTGCCCGTTCTGCATCGCCGTGAACAGCCCCGACGTGCAGGCCGGCGACATCGGCGTGCCCACGCCCGGCCTGGAGCTCAAGCTGGTGCCTGTGGACGGCAAGGTGGAGGTGCGCTACCGCGGCCCCAACATCACGCCCGGCTACTGGCGCAACCCCGAAGCCACGCGCGCCGCGTTCGATGAAGAAGGCTTTTACTGCTCGGGCGATGCGGTCAAGTGGATCGACGAGAACGACCTGAACAAGGGCCTGAAGTTCGACGGCCGCATTGCCGAGGACTTCAAGCTCAGCACCGGCACCTTCGTGAGCGTGGGCCCCATGCGCGCCAGGGTCATCGCGGCCTGTGCACCCTACGTGCAGGACGCCGTCATCACCGGCATCAACCTGAAGGAAGTGGGCGCGCTGCTGATCCCCACGCCCGCCATCCGCACCCTGGCCGGCCTGCCCGACAGCGCCAGCATGCAGCAGGTGCTGGAGAGCGCAGCCGTGCAGCAGCATTTCCAGAAGGTCATCAACCTGCTGGCGGCGCAGTCCACCGGCAGCGCCACGCGCGTGGCGCGTGCTCACCTGATGGCGGAGCCGCCATCGCTCGACAAGGGCGAGATCACCGACAAGGGCTCCATCAACCAGCGTGCCGTGCTGCAGCACCGCGCTGACCTGGTGAATGCGCTGCACGACGGCAGCCTGCCATTCACCCTTATCCCACAACATTGAACTGACAACACAAGGACAACCACCATGCAGATCCAAGGACAAGCCGCCCTCGTGACCGGCGGCGCATCGGGCCTCGGCGAAGCCACCGCACGCGAGCTGGCGCGCCTGGGCGCCAAGGTGGCGGTGCTCGACCGCAATGCCGAACTGGCCGAGAAGGTGGCTGCCGACATCGGCGGCATTGCATGCGCCTGCGACATCACCGACCCCGCCAGCGTGCAGGCCGCCATCGACAAGGCCGCCGCCGCCCACGACCCCGCGCGCATCTTGATGAACGTGGCGGGCATCGGCAGCGCCAAGCGCGTGGTGCAGCGCGACGGCAGCGCGGCGCCGCTGGAAGACTTCGTGCGCGTGATCAACATCAACCTGATCGGCAGCTACAACGTGAGCCGCCTATTTGCCGCCGCCTGCAGCAAGCTGGAGCCGCTGGACAACGGCGAGCGCGGCGTGATGATGTTCACCGCCTCGGTCGCGGCCTTTGACGGCCAGGTGGGCCAGCAGGCCTACAGCGCCTCCAAAGCAGGCCTGGCCGGCATGACGCTGCCCATGGCGCGCGACCTGGCGCAGCACGCCATCCGCGTGTGCACCGTGGCGCCCGGCCTGTTCGCAACGCCTCTCATGAAAGAGCTGCCTGAAGCCGTGCAGCAGTCGCTGGCGGCCAGCATTCCCTTCCCGCCACGCCTGGGCAAACCCCAGGAGTTTGCCGAGCTGGCCTGCCATATCGTGACCAACGGGCACCTCAATGGCGAGGTGATCAGGCTCGATGGCGCCCTGCGAATGGCGCCGAGATGAGCAGAAGCCTCGCGAGCCGCTTCGTGCTGGCACGCGCAGCACCAGGTTTGTGCGCTCAGGGAGGCGCGCAGAACAGTGCATAACGAGAGGGTGTGAAGACGCCCCATGCTGATTGATTCGAGTTTTTAACCCTTCATAGGAGACAACCATGACGACACGCCGCCACTTTGTACAAGCCCTCGGCTCTGCAGCCGCCCTGGGGGCGCTTCACCCGCTGTCTGCCTTTGCGCAGTCGCTGGACCAGGTCAAGATCATGTACGGCTTTCCGGCCGGCAGCGCGGGCGACAGCGTGGCCCGCCGCGTGGCAGAGAAGCTGGGCGGCACGGCCTACAGCAAGAACCCCGGCTTTGTGGAAAACAAGCCCGGCGCCGGCGGCCGCATCGCGGTGGAGACGCTCAAGAGCTCGCCCGCGGATGGCTCGGTGCTGACGCTGGCCCCCGTGTCGGCCCTGGCCGTGTACCCGCACATCTACCCCAAGCTCAGCTACAAGCCCGATGATGTGCAGCCCGTCTCCATCGGCGCGATCATGCACCACGGCCTGGCCGTGGGCCCTGCCGTGCCGGCCGAGGTGAAGACGCTGGCGGACTTTCTGAAGTGGGCCAAGGCCAACCCCGACAAGGCCATGTACGGCACGCCGGGCGCGGGCTCCATGCCCCACCTGCTGGGTGCGCTCTTGGGCATTCGCAGCGGCGTGGAACTCAAGCAAGTGCCCTACCGCGGCACCGTGCCCAGCATCACCGACCTGGTGGGCGGCCAAGTGGCATCGGCAGTCAACCCCAGCGGCGACTATTTGCAGTACATGAAGGCTGGCCGCGTGCGCGTGCTGGCCACCTCGGGCAAGAAGCGCTCGCCCTACCTGCCCGATGTGCCCACCTTCACAGAGCTGGGCTTCCCCGATGTGACGTCGGAGGAATGGTTCGGCTTCTACGCACCGGCCAAGGTCCCGGCCGCTACGGTGGCGAGTGCCAACGCGGCCATCACGGGCGCGCTCAAGGACAAGTCCGTCATCGACGCACTGGGCGTTGTCGGCCTGGTGGCCCACGGCAGCACGCCGCAGGAAATGCTGGCCGACCAGAAGGCCGAGTTCGAGCGCTGGGGCCCGCTGGTCAAGCAGATCGGCTTTACCGCAGAGTCCTAGAGAGCACCCCCCTGAGGCGCTGCGCGCCTTCACCCCTCTCTCACGCTGGCGCGTGGGAGGGGGGACGCCGCCAGCGCACGCACGCGCAGCGCTGCCTACGCAGCATGGCGGCCCTTGCGCGGCGGCCTGCGCATGGGGGCGCGACGGTATCGACGGGTGGGGCTGCTTCGAACCGTTCGGGCTGAGCCTGTCGAAGCCGGGGGCACGCTGCGGGTGCAGCCCGTCGACAGGCTCAGGGCGAGCGGACGGCGAACCGTCTGCCTTTGGAATTCCGAGAGTTCAAGCCAAAACAGCCTCTAGCGCTTGCCTATCAAGCGCCAAAAGCTATCAAAAAAAGAGCAACCATGCAAGCACGCCAGTCCCTCGCCGACATCCAGTTCCTGCTGAACGACGTGCTGAATGCCCCCGCGCAGTGGCGGGCGCTGGCCCCGTTGGCCGACACGGACGGCGATCTGGCCGCGCAGGTGCTGGAAGAAGCCGCCAAGTTCGTGGACGGCACCATCGCCCCGCTGCAGCGCAGCGGCGATGAAGAAGGCTGCCGCTTCGACGCCGGGCGGGTGCACACCCCCGCCGGTTTCCGCGATGCGTACCAGGCCTTCTGGCAAGGCGGCTGGCCCGCGCTGGCCTGCGCGCCCGAGGACGGCGGCCAGGGCCTGCCCGCGGTGCTGGAGTGCGTGCTGTACGAATGGCTGGCCGGTGCCAACCACGGCTGGACCATGGCGCCCGGCCTGCTGCACGGCGCGTACGAGTGCATCAAGCACCACGCCATCGATGCCCTCAAGGCGCAGTACCTGGAGAAGGTGGCCACCGGCGAATGGCTGGCCACCATGTGCCTGACCGAAGCGCACGCCGGCAGCGACCTGGGCCTGGTGCGCACGCGCGGCGTGCCGCAGCCGGATGGCAGCGTGCGCGTGAACGGCAGCAAGATCTTTATCTCTGGCGGCGAGCACGACCTCACGGACAACATCGTGCACCTGGTGCTGGCGCGTTTGCCCGATGCACCGGCGGGCCCCAAGGGTCTGTCGCTGTTCCTGGTGCCAAAGATTCTTCAAGATGGAACACGCAACGCAGTAGTCTGCGAGCGCATCGAGGAAAAGATGGGCCTGCACGGCAGCCCCACCTGCGTGATGCGCTTTGACGACGCCACCGGCTGGCTGGTGGGCGAGCCCAACAAGGGCCTGAACGCCATGTTCGTGATGATGAACGCCGCCCGCCTGCATGTGGGCTTGCAAGGCATCGGCCTGCTGGAGGCCGCTTGGCAAAAGGCCAGCGCCTACGCCGCAGAGCGGCGCCAGATGCGCGCGCCCGGCGCCAAGGACACCAGCCTGATTCAAGACCACCCGGCCATCCGCCGCATCCTGCACACGCAGCGCGCGTGGATCGACGGCGGCCGCCTGCTGGCGTACCACACCGCCCTGCAGCTGGATGTGGCCAAACACAGCACTGACGCGGGCGAACGCGCCGCCGCGCAGCGCTGGTGCGCGCTGGTCACGCCCGTGCTCAAGGCCGCCCTCACCGACCAGGCCTTCCATGGCGCCAGCGCATGCCTGCAGGTGTTTGGCGG
>JBCNOJ010000104.1:0-11976 GCA_039593925.1 Acidovorax sp. | reverse complement strand
GGCAACGCGCCCTTCCTGGTGTTCGACGACGCCGATATCGACAGCGCTGTGGAAGGCGCCTTCGCCAGCAAATACCGCAACGCGGGCCAGACCTGCGTGTGCACCAACCGCTTTTACGTGCAGGAAGGCGTGTACGACGAATTCGTGGCCAAGTTCGCCGCCAAGGTCAAGACGGCCAAGGTGGGCAACGGCTTTGAAGACGGCGTGAACCAGGGCCCGCTGATCGAGGAAGCTGCGCTTGCCAAGGTGCAGCGCCATGTGGACGACGCGCTGGCCAAGGGCGGCACGGTCGTGGCGGGCGGCCAGCGCCTCACCGCCCTGGGCTCGGGCCAGTTCTTTGAACCCACCGTGGTGGCCAACGCCACGGCCGACATGCTTTGTGCGCGTGAAGAAACCTTCGGCCCCTTCGCCCCGGTTTTCAAGTTCAAGACCGAGCAAGAAGCCATCGATGCGGCCAACAACACCGAGTTCGGCCTGGCCAGCTACTTCTACAGCCGCGACGTGGGCCGCATCTTCCGCGTGACCGAGGCACTGGAATACGGCATGGTCGGTGCCAACGTGGGCATCCTGGCCACCGAGCATGTGCCTTTTGGCGGCGTCAAACAGTCCGGCCTGGGCCGCGAAGGCTCGCACTACGGCATGGACGACTATGAGGAGATCAAGTACCTGTGCGTTGGAGATGTGCAGAAGTAGGCGACTGCAATCCCTGCCTGCACTTCAAAATTGATAGCTGCTGGCGCTTGGTGGATAAGCGCCAGCGGGCAAAAACATCCAAAAATCATCTGCAGGGCAGATTGACGGGCAGTTTTTCAAACGGATTCCTGTGGCGCACGGTTGGTATAGCTGGCGTTGCCCAGCCCGGTGCCCACCGTCAGCACCGCCCAGCGCTTCACGTCCTGCATGAAGGGCATTTCCGACAGGCCCTGCACCACCGCATCGTTGTGCAGGCACACCTGCGTGCGGCCATCACCGATGTGGGGCAGCCGCTCGCACAAATCGCGCGGCAGGTGAAAACGCGTGCTCTCCCAGTTGCCGGGCAGGTTCTGCGTGCCACCGGCCAGTGAGCCGTCTTCCACGATCAGCCCCGGGCAGGCCACGCCAATGTAGGGCGCCAGGCGGATCTTTTTCTTTTGCGCATGCTCGATCAGGTCTTCGAGCATCTTGGCAATGCCTTCCACCAGCTCGTCACGCCGGGGTTCGTCGTCGGCGTGCGCCCATTTCTCGCGCCGCACCACCTCGGCCAGAGACATATCGGGCGCGCGATGCAGATGCGTCTGCACAATGCCGCAGCGCACGTTGGTGCCGCCAATGTCCACCGCCAGGATGGCGTCGTAGCTTTGCAGCAAGGCCGGCGGCGCAAGGTGCACCCAACCGATCAGCCCGCCATCGTCGGCGTGGTGGCGCAGCGTGCGCAGCTCCACCTTGACCTTCTCGGCTTTCAATACGTCACGGGTGCGGTCGATGGCCTGGGTGCCCACCTCGCTTTGGTGAAAGCCTCCGCCGATGATGATGCGCTCCACACCGCGCCAGGTGGGGTGCTTGAGGAACCGCTGCACCACGCTGGCCAGCTGCAGCGCGTAGTCCTCGGCGGCAGCGGCAATGGCTTTGGCGGCCACGCCGTCTTTTTCCAGCATTGCGTCCAGCTTGTGCTTGCTCAGTTCACGCGTGGGCTTGTCGCCCATCGGGTCTTTGCCCGCCATGGAGGCAAACAGCTTGCGCCATGCGTCGAGCATGTGCCGAAAGGCCGTGCGGCTGGCCACGTCGCCCACGAAGGTGTCGCCATCGCGCAGCTCCAGGCTGTAGCCCTCAATGACCACCGAGGCCAACCGCATATCGCCATGCGGGCCCACGATTCCCAACTCGCGTTGGGCCTTGGCGTCTTTGTTGTCTTTGCGTTCTGCACCGGGCTTGGAGCCTGCAGCGGGTTTGTTTGTCGAATCCTTGTCCTTGGATGCCATGGGTGGTTGCCTCAAGCGATGGGAGCCCCGGGCGGGGCTGCGCATGCATGGTGCCGCAGGCACGGGCCGGGCCGCGTCAGCCAACGGCTTGAAATGCCCCTTGAATCCGTCAGGTTGCACCCGCCGCTGCGCTGCGCCCCAGCCATGCCTTGAACCGCAGCCCAGCCCACACCGCCGTGAACAGTGCGCCAGCAAACACCCAGCCCGACAACGCACCCGCCATGCCGCCGGACAGCAACGTGCCAATGGTGCAGCCCAGCCCCGTCATCGCACCCCATCCCAGCAGCACGCCGCCCGAGAGGCCCCGCACCGCATCCCGCCAGGTCGGCCAGCGCGGGGCGAATTGCCGGCTGGCCAATGCCGCCAACAACGCCCCTGCCACCAAGCCCACCAGCAGCAGCGCATTGGGCGTGAGCCAGGTGGCTTGTGGCGTGGTGGCGCAGCCCGCAAAGCCATCCAGGCCATCGAGCCGGTCTGGAATCCACCCCTGCCCTTGCGCCCACTGGCGCGCCGCACTGCCCAGCGTTGCCGTTACCCCCAAAGGCCGCATGCGCACGATGGCAAACGCGCCAATCAGCCCGACCGCCAACCCGCCCACCCAATACGGCCAGCGCCCCTGCCACAGGCCGCGCCACACGGTGGCCAGTGGCGGCACCATGGCACGGCCTGCAGGCACTGTGGTTGAAGCAGGCACAACGGCGGATTCACGTGCAAAACCGTGCCACAGCCAGGCCGCCACCAAGCCGAGCACGGCCAACTGCACCAGCAGCGCCCCGCCATAGCCCAGGTGCGCAGGCAGCCACACAACGGGCGCTTCCGCAATGCTCAAGCTGTAGAGCGCGTTCCACGTCTTGAAGCCCAATACAAAGCCCAGCGCCGATCCCACCAACGCAAACGGCGAAACCACCGAGCCCTCGGCCAGTCGGTACCAGTGCGCACTGATGCACGAGCCCGAGATCACCATGCCCGCACCGAACGCAGCGCCCGCTGCCACCAGCACCCAGCTCACCGGACCGATATGCATGTCGGGCGGCAACTGGCCCGGCTGCGGCACCGGCAGCCAACTGCCCAGCACCACCGTATACCCCACCACACCCACTGCCAGCGCCAGCACGATGGCCAGCAGGCCACGCGGATTGCGGTCTTCAAACCAATCGCGCGCATGGCAGTAGAAACAAAAGCGCGTGCGCTGCAGCACCACGCCCAACGCCACGCCAGTCACCAGCGCAAAGGCCAGCGTGCGGCCACCGCCCAAGCCCTGCACCGCATGCGCCGCAGCCGCCAGCGCTGCCACTCCCACCGCCAACGCCCACGTGCGTGCTGGCAACAAAGCCACCGTGAAAGAAACCATTCCCGCCATCCCGTTGTTGTTGCCTGTAGCCAGAAAAAAGCCCGCACGAAGCGGGCTGTAAAGGAGACCCCCTACCAAAAATCAGCCTGAGCAAGCCATGCGTTCTTGCATCGAAGTGTGTGGTTGACTGGCCGACTCAGGCCACGGGCTTCGCCTGGCGCCGATCCCGCCATCCACAGGGCAAACTGGTTCAGTCATTTGGCGGCCCAGACCGTGCCCGCCGGGTTGTTGATGGGCACGCCCACGGCATTTCCGTATTCGGTCCACGAGCCGTCGTAGTTCTTCACGCTGTAGCCCAGGATCTTGGACAGTGCAAACCAGGTGTGGCTGGAGCGCTCACCAATGCGGCAGTAAGTGATGATGGGCTTGCTGCCATCCACGCCCACGCTGGCGTAGAGCTTTTTCAACTCATCTGCCGATTTGAAGGTGCCATCCTCCTTGACCGCCTGGCCCCAGGGCACGTTGGCCGCGCCGGGGATGTGGCCTGCGCGGATGCTCAGCTCGGGTACCCCCGCCGGGGCAAAAATCTTGCCCGAGAACTCGTCGGCAGAGCGGATGTCCACCAGCTTCGCATTGCCTTTGCCTTCGGCGGCCGCCACGGCATCCGACAAGCGGGCGCGCAGATCGGAATTGACCTGGGCGACCTTGTAGGTGGTGGCTGCAAACTCCGGCACGCGGTTGTTCAACGGGCGGTTCTCGGCCTCCCATTTTTTGCGGCCGCCGTCCAGCAGCTTGACGTTCTTGACGCCATAGATATCGAACACCCAGGCACCCCAGGCTGCAAACCAGTTGTTGGTGTCGCCGTACAACACCACGGTCGTGTCCTGTCCCACGCCAGATTTGGACAGCAGCGCCTCAAACGCCTCCTTGCCCACAATGTCCCGGCGCACACGGTCGTTCAAGTCCTGGTGCCACGAAAAGTTGACCGCGCCCGGCACATGCCCCCGCTCGTACAGCCCCGGGTTCACGCTCACCTCCACGATGCGCACCTGGGTGTTGTCCAGGTTCTGCGCCAGCCATTCGGTGGTAACCAGCGGGCCTGCAGGAATCGGCGTGGCGGCAAACACCAAGTTGCACAACAACATCGCGCCACCCAGGGCTGTGGCGCGCAGCCAAGTGCGTGTTGCCTGCACGAGCGGTGGAGTGTGGATGGGGTTATGCATGGCGGGTCTTCCTTCCGTGATGGTTTGAGGTAGCAGTGCGTGCGGCTGCAGCACCTGATGCACAGAATTTAGAAGCAGCGCGCAGGATGGCCAACCAAGCAAAACAGGTATGGATATGCGCAGAGCGCGCTTGCAAAACCACCCGGATGCAGCAGCGATGAATTCACGGCAGCCGACGCTTCTGCCAACGTTCAGCAGCAGTGCTGCCAACTGGTACAAAAAACGGGGGAAAGCGCCAAAGAAGCTCAGCCTGAGCAGGCTGGCAAGGGGACTGGAGCGGGTGAAGGGAATCGAACCCTCGTATGAAGCTTGGGAAGCTGCCGTTCTACCATTGAACTACACCCGCACAGCCGCGCATTATAGGCGGCGGGCGGGCACCTTTTCTGCGGTGCTGCAGAGGTGGCAGCGCTCAGCGGTTCAGCCGCGGTGTCTGTGGGGCTGCACGGGGTGCGGCAGCGCGTGGCAGGCTGGCACCGCCGCCGTGGCCCAACTCAAACTGTGCAATGGCAGCCACCATCTGCTCGGCCTGCACGCGCAGGCTGCTGGCGGCGGCGGCCATTTCTTCGACCAGTGCGGCGTTTTGCTGCGTGGTCTGATCGAGCTGGGTAACGGCCTCGCCCACCTGGCCAACACCCGCGGTCTGTTCGCGGCTGGCGGCGCTGATCTCCGAGACCATGTCGGCCACGCGCTGGATGGAGCTGACCACCTCCTGCATGGTGGTGCCGGCCTGGTCGGCCAGCACCGAGCCCTGCTGCACCATGGCGCTGCTGGCACCGATGAGTTCCTTGATGGCCTTGGCCTCGGCAGCGGTGCGCTGGGCCAGATTGCGCACCTCGGCGGCCACCACAGCAAAGCCGCGGCCCTGCTCGCCAGCGCGCGCAGCCTCTACGGCGGCATTCAACGCCAGGATGTTGGTCTGGAAGGCGATCCCGTCGATCACGCCAATGATGTCGGCGATCTTCTGGCTGCTGGTGTTGATGTCCTGCATCGTGCTGACCACCTTGGACACCACCTCGCCGCCCTGCGCCGCCACGCGGCTGGCATTCACGGCCAACTGGTTCGCTTGGGTGGCGCTGTCGGCGTTGTGGCGGATGGTGGCGCCCAGCTGCTCCATGCTGGCAGCGGTTTGTTCCAGCGAACTGGCCTGGCTTTCGGTGCGGCCCGACAGGTCCTGATTGCCTTGTGCGATTTCGGTGCTGGCGGCAGAGACGCTGTCGGCACTCGTGCGCACCGTGCCCAGGCTTGCCACCAGGCGGGTGCGAAATCCCTCCATGGCTTGCGCCAGGCTGCCGATTTCATCGCGGGATTTGAGCGACACGGCGTGCGTGAGGTCGCCCTGCGCCAGGTAGCCCAATGCGGTGCTGAGCTGCTGCACCGGTGCGCCCACCAGGCGCCGGGTGGCCACCACCAAAACAACGGTCAGCAGGACCAGCGCGACCACCACGCCCAGCCAGAGCCACGTCAACACATGGCGCGCCTCGGCCATCATTTCCGACAACGGGGCTTCGGCCACAATGGCCCAGCCCCAGGGCTGGTAGCGTTCCACGGCCACGTATTGGCTGGCACCGGCGGCACTTGCACCGGACGCGTTTTGGCGCGGAGACCAGCGCGTCTCAAAGTCGCCAGACTGCTGGATGCCTGTCACGGTGTCCATCCAGGCTTTGGCAGATTCGTCTTTTTCATCCAGCTTCAGCGCCGCCTGCGCGCCTGGCAGCCCAAAGGTGCTCGCGCGCGCCGGGCCCGATGAGACGTTGACGGCATACACCGCCCCGCTGTCAAACAGCTTTTGGCCACCCATCAGCGCAGCCAGCTTGCCCAGAATGGGGCTGATGTCCGAGCCGATGAAGAGGATGCCGATGGTGCGGTTGCCTTCGCGGATGGGTTCGTACACCGTCATGTATTCACGGCCGAACAGGTTGGCGCGACCCACAAAGGTCTTGCCGTCGTTCATGAGCGCATACGCGGGGTGCTTGCGGTCCAGCAGCGTCTTGTAGGCCCGCTCACCGTCCTGTTTTTTGAGCGAGGTCGTCACGCGAATGAAATCGTCCCCCGTGCGCGCAAAGATGGTTGCCACCGCCCCCAGGCTGTCTTTCGAAAACCGGTCGACCACCTCGAAGTCGCCGTTGAGCGGTGCGCCTTGAAACGCCAGTACGGCCTCGGGCTTGCCCTCCGCGTTCGGCGCTTCGCTCAGCGAAAAACTGCCGGCAAAGTTCGCTTTGAACAGCGCAAAGTCGCGTTTGGCCTGCTCCTGCGCTGTTTCGTCAAATGTTTGCACCAGGGTGCGCAGCTGGGCCGCGTGCTGTTGCGCATCGGCCCGCGCCATATGACCAAAGTTTTGCCACAGCAGCGCACTGACGATGCCCATGGTGATGACCAACACCGCCAGCAAGCTGAGCAGCGCAGCCAGCGAGAGCTTGAAAGCCACGGAACGGCGTGGGGCGGTGGAGTTCGTGGAGGTTTTCATTGTGTTTTTCGAAAGAGCACCGGCCCTCGTCCGGCGACGCGAGCAAGCTACCGCATCCGCCCGCAAACACAAAGCCACAGCGAAGGCCCTTCCCCAATCAGGGGCACAGCGGTTGAAGGGATTTTGAAAGCTGGTGTGGGATGCAGACCCTGCCCGACAGGCAGCCAGCGCGCGCCCGCTGCTGCGGCCAAATGGTTTGGGCCACAACCGGTTTTGGCTAGAGAACCAGGCGGCGTTCACTCTCGAAGAGGTGGGGTCGGTGCGTCAAAGGGTCCACAAACTCCAGCGCGCGCGCGAGCAACTGCAGGGGCCGGGAATAATCGCCCTCGGGTGGGTCGTTAACGATGGGGTAGAAAGGATCATTGCGCAGCGGCAGGCCCAGAGCCGCCATGTGCACCCGCAGCTGATGGCGCTTTCCGCTGATGGGCGACAGCCGGTACAGCGCCCACTCACCCTTGACCTGCAGCACCTGCATATGGGTCTGGCTGTTGGGCTCGCCCGGCACCTCGTGCATGCGAAAGAACTGGTCACTCTCTTCCAACCGGCTCACATGGCTGCGTGGAAAAGCGGTGTCTGCCCGCCAGGGCGCGATAGCGTCGTAGTGCTTGACCATGCGCCGGTCGCGAAACAGTGCCTGGTAGGCGCCCCGCGTGCGCTGCTGCACCGAGAACAGCACCAACCCGGCGGTGTCGCGGTCGATGCGGTGCAGTGGAGAGAGCTCCGAAAGCCCCAGCCGGTGCTTCAACCGCACCAGCAGCGTGTTGTGCAGGTAGCGGCCCGAAGGCGTCACAGGCATGAAATGGGGCTTGTCGGCCACCAGTAGGTGCTCGTCCTGGTAGAGCACGGTTTCGGTGAACGGCAGGTCGGGCTCGTGCTCCAGGTGCCGGTAGTAGTACAGACGCAGTCCGCCGAGAAACGGGCGCTCGGGCAGCACCGGCAGGCCGCGCTCATCCACCACATCCCCGGCCTGCATGCGCTGAAGCCATTCGCTGCGCGACACGCTGCTCAGCCGCTGCGCCAGAAAGTCGAGCACGCTGCCCTGGCCTTGCGAGGGCAGCACCACGCAGCTGGGGCTGACGCCTTCGCGCAGGGGCAATCCATGGGGGCGGCGGGGTTGGGACATGGCGGGCGGATTGTAGGCGCAGCAGCCCTCGCATGACTGCAAAAATCATAGCTATCAGCGCTTTATGGACAAACGCTAGAGGCCATTTTGGCTTCAATTTTTGAATTCAGGATTGCAATGCGGTTGGCCAGGATTGGCACGCACCGCAAAAGGCCGCGTGTAGGACAAACGCGTGATTCGCCCCGCAAGCACGTTTGTCGCCCTTGTCTGATGCGGCCCGCGTGGCCCACCGCCTAGCATCGGGCTGCCATGCCAGAACCTCACAACACAGCCTCGTCATCCCTCCCGCCCTCTTCGTCGGCGCCTGTCGGCCGCGGTACCCGATCGGCCACGAGGGCGCGCAAAGTGCTGGTCATCACCCTGCTCGCAGCCGTGGGCCTTGTGGTGGGCCTGCTCGTGCTGGCGACGCTGGCGCTGACGCAGCTGGAGCGCGCCCGGCCGTGGGTGAATGAAAAGGTCAGCGAGGCCACTGGCCGCAGGTTCGAGATTCAAGGCCCTCTGGCGGCCGCCTGGCGATGGCCGCAACCGCTGGAAGAAGGCTGGCGGCGCTGGATTCCTGGCGTTACGGTGACGGCAGAACGCCTGGAGATGGACAACCCCGCCGGGTTCATCCCCCCTTTCGCGCCCAAAGCGCAACGCAATGCCCCTGCCAATGCCGCCTCCATGGCCCGCATTGACAAAGCCACGGCCTCCGTTCAGCTGTGGCCGCTGCTGGCACGCCATGTGGAGATTGACACCGTGGCGTTGCAGCAACCCGACATTGCATTGGCCCGCACTGCCGATGGCGGCAACAACTGGACCTTTGGACGCAAGGACCCTGACGCCCCCCCCAGCCGCTGGACCTTCGATGTGGACCGCCTGCTCATCAACGAAGGGCGCCTGGCCTACGCCGACGCGCTGAAAGACGTGGATCTGCGCGCCAAGGTGGAAAGCCTGGAGCCGGGTGACGCCACCGTGGCAGACGCATCGGCCCCGGCTGCCCAAGCGGCATCCGCAGCATCCAGGGCCTCCGCGCCAGGCGCTGCCGCTGATGCTGCCGTACAAGACAAAGACCCAGGTGACCTCAGGGCAGCCGCCCCAGCGCAGGCTGCGTCCACGGCATCCGCTGCAGAAGGCACCGCTCAGCGCCGGCCCACGCCACCGTCCTACGGTCTGCGCTTCACATTGGAGGGCCGTCTGGCCAAGGCCCAGGTCAAAGGCAGTGGCCGCGCAGGCCAGGTCATCAGCCTGCGCGACAAGGTGGTGGACTACCCGCTTCAGGTGGAGTTGAGCGGCGGCAGCGTGGCGCTGTCTGCCGAAGGTATTCTGGCCAACCCCGGAGCGCTGTCGGGCCTGGACTTTGACGTGGCACTCAAGGCCGACAGCATGGCCGATTTGTACGAGGTGACCGGGCTGGTGCTGCCCAATACACCGCCGTTCAGAACCCGCGGGCGCCTGACGGGCAGCCTGGAGCCCGAACGCGCGGTGTGGGAGTACAGCAATTTCCGGGGCCGGGTGGGCCAGAGCGATCTACAGGGTTCGCTGAAGTACACATCGGGCGAGCCCCGCCCTCGCCTCACGGGCACGATGACATCGCAGCAACTGCGCCTGGCCGACCTGGGCCCCACGCTGGGCACCAACAAGCCCGACAACAGCAACCGGGGCCGCGCTGCCGCTGGCAAGGGGCGCGGCAAGGTGTTGCCCGATTCGAAGTTTGCGGCCGAGCGCTGGAACGCGATGGACATGGACATCGTCTTCAAGGGCCGCCAGATCATCCGCCCCGAGAGCCTGCCGCTGCAGGACCTGAGCGTGCATGCAGTGATGGAGAACGCCCAGCTCAAGCTGGCGCCGCTGACTTTTGGCGTGGCCCAGGGCCGGATCGAATCGCAGGTCAACATTGACGGGCGCGCGCCACCGCTCAAGGCGCAGATCCGCGGCACGGTGCAGGGCCTGCAATTGTCGGAGCTGTTCCCCAAGGTGCAGCTCATGAAGAAGAGTTTTGGCCGCATGGACGGCGCGATTGCGCTGAGCAGCCGTGGCAACAGCGTGGCCGGGCTGCTGGGCCAGGGCACGGGCGAGATGCGCCTGTATGTGCGCGAAGGCCGCCTGAGCAAGCAGATGCTGGACCTGGCGGCCCTGAATGTGGGCAGCATCATCGTGGGCCGTTTGTTTGGCGACACCGAAGAGGTGCACCTGCGCTGCGCCGTGGCCGACTTCACCGTGGTGGACGGGCTGGCCACCACGCGGGTGGTGAAGATGAGCACCGACGATGCCGTGGTGGAGGCCACGGGCACCATCGACCTGGGCACCGAAGAGATGAACATGCGCATCAAGCCGGAATCGCTGGAGTGGAAGTTTCTCTCCCTGCGCTCGCCGCTGTATGTGAAAGGCACCTTTGGCAACCCCGACATCGGCGTGGAAGCGGGCCCGCTGCTGCTGCGCGCTGGCGCCGCCGTGGTGGCCGCCGTGGCAGCGCCTGCAGCGCTGGCCCTGGTGCCCATCACGGTGCCTGCGGCCGACGACGACACGCATTGCAAGCCGCTGCTGGACCTGGCGCAGCAGCCGGTCAAGCCCGGCGCACAAGGTGCGGCGGGCACTGCCTCGCGCGCCGCACGCCGCGCTGCCGGTGGCACCTCAGATCCGGCACGCTGAGGGCGCGGACGGGGGAATAATCGCCCGTCCCTGTTCCCCAAGGGCAGCCCACAGGGCTGCCTTTTTTTCTTCATGCTTCGACACTTTTCGCGCCCGCTGCGATGGGCTTTGCTGTGCGCTTTGGGGGTTGTGATCCTCGGCTTTCTGCTGCCAGAACGCAGCCGCATTCCGGTGGCTGGCGCGTCCGCACGGGACTGGAATCCGAAATCGTTCTGGTTCGAGCCTTGGGGCACCTCGGGTGTGCACAAAGGCATCGACATCTTTGGCAAATCCGGCACGCCGGTGCTGAGCACGACCGATGGCATGGTGGTGTTTGCCGGTGAGCTGGCCAAGGGCGGCAAGGTGGTTCTGGTGCTGGGGCCACGCTGGCGGTTGCACTACTTTGCGCACCTGGATGCGATTCGCACGCGCCCCGGCATGCCTGTGGCGTCTGGCAGCACCATCGGCACGCTGGGTGCCAGCGGCAATGCACAGGGCAAGCCGCCGCACCTGCATTACGCCATCGTGCGCCTGCTGCCAGCACCCTGGAAGATCGACGGCGCCACGCAGGGCTACAAGAAGGCTTTTTTCATCGATCCGCATGCGTACTTGCTGGGCCATTGAAGGCTGGGCAGGGCTTGCCAAAGGTCTTGTTGCAACAGGCGCTTGTTGACTGCCCACACGCCAATCCCGAAGGTGCTGCATCAGTGAAAGTCGCGGCTGCCTTGCAGCGCATGGGCCATGCGCCCCAGCAGCGGCGTCAGGTCTTTGAAGCGCTGCGCCACCAGATGGCGGACCACGGCAGCGCTTGTATCACTGCCCTCCTCTCCTTGCGGCACGCTGCACTGCCACAGCCCTTCAACGGCCAGCAGTTGCGAGCGCAGCAGTGCATTGCGCCACAACTCGACCATGGTGGGCCAGACGATCACGTTGACGGGACCGGTCTCGTCTTCGAGCGTGACGAACATGGTGCCCTTGGCCGTGCCGGGGCGCTGGCGCACGGTGACGATGCCGCAGGCGCGCACCTTGCGGCCATGCGGCGTGCCCTGCAGCTGCAACGCTGTCTTCAGGCGCCAGCGCTCCAGGCGCGGTCGCAGCAGGGCCAGGGGATGGCGGCGCAGCGTGAGGCCGGTGGCGGCGTAGTCGAACAGAATCTCTTCGCCCTCCGGCGCGGCGGGCAAGGTCAGGGGCGCCTCATGCACCGGCACGTCGCGCAGCAATGGTGGTGCGCTGTGCTGGGATGCCGCGTCCCACATCTGCTGGCGGCGATGGCCCGACAGGCTGGCCAGGGCATCGGCCGCCGCCAG
>JBCNOJ010000103.1:0-12105 GCA_039593925.1 Acidovorax sp. | reverse complement strand
CCCTGGAAGTGGTCGAACACGCCGCCGGCATCGGCAACCTGCAACTCGGCGAGCTGGCCAACAACGTGGCCGGTGGCGTGGACACCTACACCCTGCTGCAGCCCCTGGGCGTGTGCGCAGGCATCACCCCCTTCAACTTCCCCGCCATGATCCCGCTGTGGATGTTCCCCATGGCGATTGCTACGGGCAACACCTTCGTGCTCAAGCCCTCCGAGCAAGACCCCATGGTGACCATGCGCCTGTGCGAGCTGGCGCTCGAAGCGGGTATCCCGCCCGGTGTTTTGAACGTGGTGCACGGCGGCGAGACGGCCGTGAACGCGATCTGCGACCACAAGGACATCAAGGCGATCAGCTTCGTGGGCTCCACCAAGGTGGGCACGCACGTGTACAACCGCGCCAGCCTGAACGGCAAGCGCGTGCAATGCATGATGGGCGCCAAGAACCACGCCATCGTGTTGCCCGACGCGAACAAGGAACAGACCCTGAACGCCCTGGCCGGTGCCGCCTTTGGCGCCGCAGGCCAGCGCTGCATGGCGCTGTCGGTGGTGGTGCTGGTGGGCGAGGCGCAAAAGTGGATTCCCGAGCTGGTCGAGAAGGCAAAGACGCTCAAGGTGAGCGCCGGTACTGAAAAGGGCACAGACGTGGGCCCGGTCGTGTCGTGCGCTGCGCTGTCGCGTGTGGAAGGCCTGATCGAGCGTGGCATTGCCGACGGCGCCAAGCTGGAACTGGACGGCCGCAAGCCCCAGGTGGCCGGCTACGAAAAGGGCAACTTTGTGGGCCCCACGGTGTTCAGCGGCGTCAAGCCCGGCATGGCCATTTACGACCAGGAAATCTTTGGCCCTGTGCTGTGCCTGTCGGCCGCTGCCGACATTGACGAAGCCATCGAGTTCATCAACAGCAACCCCAACGGCAACGGCACCTCCATCTTCACCCAGTCGGGTGCGGCCGCGCGCAAGTTCCAGGAAGAGATCGACGTGGGCCAGGTCGGCATCAACGTGCCAATCCCTGTGCCAGTTCCGTTGTTCTCGTTCTCGGGCTCGCGCGCTTCCAAGCTGGGCGACCTGGGCCCCTACGGCAAGCAGGTCGTGCTGTTCTACACGCAGACCAAGACCGTGACGGCACGCTGGTTTGATGACAGCACCATCTCGCATGGTGTGAATACGACGATTAGTTTGAAGTAAACCCCCTGAGCGGCTTCGCCGCTTCCCCCTTTCTCTGCATCGCTGCGCGATGAGGAAGGGGGACGCCACCAGCGCGGCGGGGCGGCCCTTGCGCGGTGGCACTGGCCTTGGGCCGCGCCGGTTTCAACGACTGCGCGCGGTGGTAAAAGCGGTGCATGCAAATTGATCTGACAACGATGCGGGGATGGGCCATGGTCTTCGGTGCTGCGTGCGTGATGCTGGTGGGTGCCGATGCCCAAGCACAGGCCGGTGCCGCCTGCAAACCCGGAGGCACGGTGGAAGAAACCAACGCCTGCGCCGTGCAAGCCTTCCAGGCGGCCGATACCGAGATCGCCGTCCTCTATGGCGACGTGATGCGCGCCCTGTCGGCCCATGAGCGGCCCCAGCTGCGGCAGGAGCACACCGGCTGGCAGCGCGAGCGCACCACGCGCTGCAAGCAGGCCCAGCGCAGCAATGAGTCGCAACCCCAATGGCCGCGCCTGTACCACGAGTGCCTCACGGCCGAAACCCAGGCGCGCCGCAAGGGCCTGATGCGCTGGCTGACGCTGGACCACCCGTCCGCGAAGCCCTGAGCGAGGCCACCAGAACAACAAGAACCGACGACGAGACAGAACACCATGGACTTTGAACTCACCGAAGAACAACGCGCCTTTGCCCAGACGGCCCGCGACTTTGCCCAAGCTGAGTTCGCACCCCACGCCGCGCACTGGGACGAAGAAGGCATCTTCCCGAAAGAAGCCATTGCCAAGGCCGGCGAGCTGGGCTTTTGTGGCCTGTACGCCCCCGAAGCCGCAGGTGGCCTTGCCCTGCCCCGGCTGGACGCCACGCTGGTTTTTGAAGAGATGGCGGCTGTGGACCCCAGCACCACGGCCTTCATCACCATCCACAACATGGCCACCTGGATGCTGGGCACCTGGGCCACGCCCACCGTGCGCGACCACTGGGGCCCGCTGCTCACCACGGGCGAAAAGCTCGCCAGCTACTGCCTGACCGAGCCCGGCGCGGGCTCCGACGCCGCCTCGCTCAAGACCCGGGCCGAGCTGGTGGGCAACGAATACGTCATCAACGGCAGCAAGGCCTTCATCAGCGGCGCAGGCAGCACCGACGTGCTGGTGCTCATGGCACGCACCGGCGATGCGCAATCCGGCGCCAGCGGCATCAGCGCCTTTGCCGTGCCCGCCGATGCGCCCGGCATCAGCTACGGCAAGAAGGAGCAGAAGATGGGCTGGAACAGCCAGCCCACGCGCACCATCAGCTTTGACAACGTGCGCATCCCCGCCGACCACCTGCTGGGCCGCGAGGGCGAAGGCTTCAAGATCGCCATGAAGGGCCTGGACGGTGGCCGCATCAACATCGCCACCTGCTCGGTGGGCGCAGCCCAAGGCGCGCTCAACGCCGCCCAGCAATACATGCAAGACCGCAAGCAGTTTGGCAAACCCATCGCCAGCTTCCAGGCGCTGCAGTTCAAGCTGGCCGATATGGCTACAGAACTGGTCGCCGCACGCCAGATGGTGCGCCTGGCCGCCAGCAAGCTGGATGCTGGTGCCCGCGACGCATCCACCTACTGCGCCATGGCCAAACGCTTTGCCACCGACGCAGGCTTTACCGTGGTCAACGAGGCCCTGCAACTGCACGGCGGCTACGGCTACATCCGCGAGTACCCGCTGGAGCGCCTGTTGCGCGACGCGCGTGTGCACCAGATTCTGGAAGGCACCAACGAAATCATGCGCGTGATCATTGCGCGGCGCATGCTGGATGGGGACGCGACGGAGATGATCCGCTAAGCGTTTACTCCTGTTTTCATAGCTATCAGCGCTTATCCAACGGGCGGTAATGGCCTGCTTTCATCATGAACAACCTTTCTCAGACAGGCACACCAGCCCACGCACCCGCAGCAGCGCAGGGGCTTACCCCCTCTCCCCTCGCGGGAGAGAGTTGGGGAAAGCGGGCCGCACCCGCGCCGCGCCGGTTTCACCCCTCTCCCCGGCCCTCTCCCACAAGGGGCGAGGGAGCGACAGCCCTTTGAAACAGGTATCTAGTCAGCGCCATTTGAATTTGAACCAGCCACCATGCCCGCCCGCCCCCTCTCCGACGAGACCCTGCACCTGATCGACGCCATCCGCGCGGCGCTCGCGCACCGCAGCGACGTGGAAGAGCGCCCGCTGTTCGGCCCCCACGCCTTTTTTGTGGACGGCAAGATGTGCATCGCCGTCAAGGGCGAAGACCTGCTGGTGCGCCTGCCGCCCGAGCGCCATGGCGAGCTGCAAGAAATGCAGAACACCCGCGAGCTTTCACCCGGTGGGGGCATGAAGGGCTACTTCTGGGTCGAGCCGAACGGCTACGCCACGCGCGTGCAATGGAAGTACTGGGTAGACGAAGCACTGGCCTATAACCCGCACGCCAAGGCGTCGCCGCCCAAGAAAAAAAGGGATGCAGCGAAAGCCTGGCCAGCCACTGCCAAGAAAGCCGTGGCGACAGGCACGCGCGCGAAAGGCGCGACCGCCAAAGCCGCCAAACCCTCTGCCAAAGAACCCGCCGCGAAGAAGCACAGCATCTTCGAAGCTGACGACTGACTCGCCCCCCCACACCCCCACCCGGAGCCCCATCATGCCCATTCGCATCGTTCGCCTTGGCACCCCGCGCACCGCTGGGGAGGGCACCCGCATCGGCACCGTGCGCCGCCCACCGCGCGGCGTGCCCAAGGCCGAGTTCGCCAGCCGCGACTACTACGACGTGTGGTACCCCCTGCTCTCACCCACGCAGGAGCTGATGGCCCAGGGCCAACAGGCGCAAACGGACAAAGACTGGGAGACGTTCGTCAAACAGTTCCGCAAAGAACTGGCCCAGCCTGAAGCCAGCCGCACGCTGGACTTACTGGCCGCGCTGTCGCACCACAGCGCAATGTCCGTGGGCTGCTACTGCGAAGACGAAGCACGCTGCCACCGGTCGGTGCTGCGCGCCGAGCTGGCAAGCCGCGGGGCCAGCATCGCCCCCAAGATTTCAAGCATTTTTGGCCTCTAGCGCTTGATGGGTAAGCGCTAGCAGCTATCAAATTCATACCAAACCAGCCCGTTTTCCCTTTCACCAACACAACGACATCCAGGAGCAACACACCATGAAAATCGCATTTATCGGCCTCGGCAACATGGGCGGCCCCATGGCACACAACCTGCACAAGGCAGGCCACGAAGTGCGCGCGTTCGACCTCTCGCAACCCGCACGCGACAAGCTGGCCGCAGATGGCATGCCCATCGCCGCCGATGCCAAGGCGGCCGTCGCAGGCGCCGAAGTCGTCATCAGCATGCTGCCCGCCAGTCAGCACGTGGAAGGCCTGTTCTTGGGCGCGGGTGATTTGCTGGCCCAGTTGCCTGCCGGCACGCTCGTCATCGACTGCTCCACCATCGCTGCCGCCATCTCCCGCAAGGTGGCCGAGGCCGCCAAGGCCAAGGGTGTGGCCTTTATCGACGCACCCGTCTCAGGCGGCACGGGCGGCGCCATTGCAGGCACCCTCACCTTCATGGTGGGCGGCGACGCCGCCGACCTGGAACGCGCCCGCCCCGTGCTCGAAAAAATGGGCGCCAACATCTTCCACGCCGGCAGCGTGGGCGCCGGCCAGACGGCCAAAATCTGCAACAACATGCTGCTGGGCATCCTGATGGCCGGCACCAGCGAAGCCATTGCCCTCGGCGTAGCCAACGGCCTGGACCCCAAGGTGCTGAGCGAAATCATGCGCCGCAGCTCGGGCGGCAACTGGGCGCTGGAGAAGTACAACCCCTACCCCGGCGTGATGGAAACCGCGCCCGCCAGCAAGGGCTACGCGGGGGGATTTGGCACGGACCTGATGCTCAAAGACCTGGGGCTCGCGCAGGAGAACGCGGTGGCGGTGAAGGCAGCCACCCCGCTGGGGGGGATGGCGCGCAACTTGTATGCGGCGCACAGCTTGGCGGGGCATGGGGCGGAGGACTTTTCCAGCGTGATCAAGATGGTGCAGAAAAAGATTGATTGATAGGGCTACGGCTCTTTGCGGATGAGAGCGGGCGCTGTAGCATGCAGTTACAGCGCCCGTTGTGGTTTTAACCCGGGATTTTTAGGTTTGCCCAATCTAGGTGCTGAATGAATTTGACTGGGAAAAAGCCCTGGCAGAATTTTTTATCAGACCCACGACCGCTTTGGTGGTGTCGTCCATTTCCAGTTAGTCCCTTCATATTCCGCTTTATGCAGGCAGCCATTAATTCCAGCGTTTCGCCAATCTCGCGCGTTCATTCGCTGGGGTTTTGGCGCTGTACCGGGCTTCGCCTGCATGCGCTGCGCCAGTTTCAAGCTTTTTTGGCCTCCAGCGCTTGCCAGTCAAGCGCCACCAGCTATCATTTTCACAGCGCTGCGCCGCTTTCGTGGCCCAGCGTTTCTTCGTGGGCAGCACCCGTCTTCAAGGTTGGGCGCTTCCTTTTGGCCTTCGGGTCTAACTGTTCGTCGCAGCCGACCGCCTTCGGCGGCGGCTGAACTCAGTTCGTTAGTCTCATTACGCGCGCAGCCATTTATTCCAGCGCTTCGCATTTCTCAAAGCATTTTCAAGCCCTTTTAACCTCCAGCGCTTGCACAGCAAGCGCCAGCAGCTATCATTCTTGCAGTGCTGCGCCGCGGACAGTAATCAAAGAAAGGCCATTGTGCCCTCTCTTTTTTGTCGCTTCGTTGATTACTATATTGCAAGACCTGATCCCATTTTTCTTGTTGTAACCCCGTTGCCCCCCGCTCTCGACTAATCCAGAGGAATTTCATGGCTAGAAAGATGCACAGGCCAGGGCTGCGCCTTGCGCTGACTGTCGGTTCTGCGCTTGTTGGGTTTGTGTTCCCGCCCGCGTTCCTGGTAACGCTGTTTTGCCTGTACACGGTCTATGACGACTTCTTCGGCATCCAGATTGAGAGCGTTCCTCCTGATCATACCGAGCCACGCTTTCATGGCACGGCGGCGGACCCCAACTGGCGCTTGTATTACGAGATGCAATGCGAGTCGGTGGCGGAAGAGGCCTTTCTGAAAGCGATGATCGATACGCACCAATTGAAGCCTGGCGAGGATGCTTTGGTGGGCAACGGAATCCATCTAGACATGCAAGTTGTAGTTGGAAAGTACCGTCTGGACTTTCTCGCAAACAAGACCTACGTCATCGAAATCGACGGCGCGGAGTGGCACTCATCGCCCGAGGCCGTCGAGCGTGACCGCATCCGCGATGAATACATGGTGTACCAGGGCTACAAGGTTCTGCGTATACCGGCTAAAGTCGTACTAGATACGCCCAGAGAGGGCGTTATGCGGGTCGATGCATACTTGGGTAGGGTAAAGATCGAGCCAGCGCCTGTGCAGCCCAAGCCGGTTGCGACGTTGGCGACCACGCTTGGGATCACTCCAAGTGCGGCGACATCGCGGCTGACGTTTGCTGAAATCGTGGCGAGGACTAAGACGCCAGAGTTTCAGAAAGCCTGGGCGGACATGATGGCGGAAGAAAAAGCAAAAGAAGTCACGGTTCAGAAAGTTGAACTAGAGATGAATTTCGATGTAAAGGTTGATGCGTTCAAGCAGATCGGGGTCAAAGCAGATCAGGATCACAAATCAGAACCGCAGCCAGGCAGTGCGTAAGATGGTGTTATGTCTTGCAATACCGCATTCCGGCATAGTGTCTAACCCGGCGCTCAAGCCGACCCGCCTATGGCGGGCGGCTTACCTTGGCCGCTAGCCTTTAAGGATAATGATGAAATCCATCGTCGCTGTAGTCGAATGGTTTGGTCCATACACGCTCGAAGAAGCGCAAAAAGCTTCGTTCGAATACGACGATGGCATATACATCGCCATCGGAAAATCCAAACATGCTCGTACATCCCACCTTCAGTATGTTGGTCTTGCTTCAGATCTCAAAGCAAGAATGAATGGTTACCATCACAAGCTACCCCTCATTAAACGCGACCTTGAAATATGGCTTGGTGAATTAATATCGCCCAGAACACCTGGAAAGAAGATAAAAGTCACGGATCGCATGCTCGATCTTACCGAATGGGCTCACGCCTATTTTCTTCAGCTACCCTTAAACGACAAGAAGAAAAAAAATCCACCAGATCGGCCAATAACCGTGTACAACCGTTGGTGGAAGAAGGATTTCGAAACGCCATACAGGAAACGTCCCCATAAGGGGTGGCCAGACATCATCGACTTTGCGGGCAACGAATATGACAGCAAGGTTGTTTGGTTCGGCAGCCGTCAAAAGATTCGGCACGCCAGCGAGTTCAAAGGCTAACAACAGATTCCAGCCGACGTATTTGCCTCCGCTTCGCTCCGGCAAAAACGTGGCTGAACCTGTGCGTTAGATGTCTGCATTCGGAAGCAAATCTCACATGAAGCTACCGACCGGAACCGAATATCTTGAGCACGCGCGTCAGATAGAGAGCGATTGCGAACTAGCCAGCGACACCGAAATCGCAAAGGCGGGCACGAAAGCGCCAGAGTGTCTAGCGACTTTCTCGGAATTACTCGTTCGAATGGATGCCGTCGCCAGTTGCTTCTGGTGTTGTCTTGGCGGCGATCATCGTTTGGAGTACCTCGCAGGTAGGTTAGTAAGTTCCTCCCGCGCATCACTTTCCCTCCTGCGGCGCGGGTTCTATGATGAGTCATTAAATCTGACTCGCTCGGTGGGTGAGCTTGCCAACCTACTCTTTTTGTTTGCTCAAGATCGTTCGATCCTTGATAGTTGGGCAGGCCTAAATGATGGCGAGCGCCGAAGGGAGTTTTCTCCTGTGAAGGTTAGGCTGGCACTCGAAGCAAAAGGCCTTCCAATACCGATCGACAAGGAGCGATACTCATCTCTCTCAGAGGTTGCCACCCATTTTGGGCCTCGCACACGACCAAATGCACATTCACCAGACCAGAGGCCACGAATGGGCGGCTACTTCGATCTTGCAAGCTCTATAGCTGCGCTAAACGAACTAGCAGGTGCGTTTGCTATCGGCAGTTTTTCCGTTGCTCAGTTGGTCGCTCTTCCAAATGAGCACAAGCAAGAAGTCATGGTCTGCGCCCGCAAGCCTTTGAACTCCGTCGGAGCGGTTTCTCTAGCAACCCTACGCATGGAAAAATTGAGCGAGGCAAAGGAACCTTGAGAGAGGGATTTGTCCTCAAGTCAACACCATAAATGATGCTTTCTCTCAAGCAATAGCCACCAGCCTAACCAATTGGTTAAACCGACGCCCACAAGCTCCGCTTGTAGGTGCCCTCCGTGCTTCGCGCTCCGGCGCGGCTTACCGCGAGCGTTAGTTTTATGCACACATTATTATCAAAAGTTTTTCATAATTCAGAAGGTTATTTTTGGAATTATTCCAGAAAAATAACCAATAAAGGCGAAAGAAAATTTGAAAAAAACATTATATACATCCCACAAGATGTAGATATAGATTCAATGATTCCAATTCTCCTAAGTGTTCCTTATGGTGGAATGCTTACAGTGTACGAAGAGTTCTATCTTTGCCGAAGATATGTGGTTGCAGTTGGGTGTGAAGATTTTAGAAAATTCCTATCCAAAAAAGAATTGCCAGATTTTCTTCCAAAAATTAGAAAAATGACAGACAAGCAGATTAAGATAGACAATTTATTAACCAGCACATCAACCAAAAATCATCGCGATCCAATATCCGAAAAAGTAAGAATTTTTGTCTGGCAACGAGATCAAGGAATGTGCGTAAGATGCAGCAGCAAAGAAAATATTGAGTATGATCACATAATACCTCATTCAATAGGAGGCGGCAATTCGAAAAGAAATATTCAACTTCTTTGTCAAGCTTGCAACAGAAGCAAGGGTGCGACATTATAAAATTGCGCCAAATCCCAAGAATTCTCTGCACGAATTTTAGTCCCATTACCCAATTTATGCAGGCCAAAAATTACTCCCAGGTTTTTACCTCTCTCAAAGGTTTCTACTTTGAGGTTTTGGCGCTGCGCCGGGGCTTCGCCCGCATGCGCTGCGCCAGTCTTAAGCCTTTTGGCCTCCAGCGCTTGCCAGTTAATCGCCAGCAGCTATAATTTTCACAGCGCTGCGCCGCTTTCGTGGCCCAGCGTTTTTTCGTGGGTAGCACCAGCCGTCAGGTCAGGGCGCTTCCTTTTGGCCTTCGAGTCTAACTCTGCAGGCAAGCGAACTTACCTTCGGCAAGCCGCTTACTTTGACCGGCAGAAATTTCAATGAGATATATAAGTGGTAGATAAAGAACGTCTAAATAATATTATTTCTTATCAAGAAGAATGGATCAACCAACTTAATGCAACAAAGGATAAATTAATCAAATATCGAGACGGAATTTTGCCATTCAGCGAATCTCAAATATCTAATATTTCCATCGCACAACAAGAACTCTCCAAAGCCATAGAAAATATGGCTAAAGCGGTTCTTGCTGAAGCAAAAAGCTAATATTTATAGCTGAGATAAATCTAACCCGGCGCTCAAGCCGACCCGCATACTGCGGTCGCTTAGCTTGTTCGTTATCAAAGATCAGCATGACCTCAACGCTCCGCTCCACCCTCTGGATCATCAAAACAGGCGACACCCTGCCCGCCTTGCGCGCAGCCCATGGTGACTTCGAAGACTGGATTGCGAGCGGGCTGGCCCAGGCGCCCTCAGCCAATCCAATCAACGTGCAAACACTGGACCCCCGCATTACCACCGAATGGCCAGCGCCCGACCAAATCGCAGGCGTGGTAATAACCGGCTCCCCCGCCATGGTCACCGACCGCGAGCCCTGGAGCGAGCGCACAGCCGGGTGGCTGGCAGATGTGGTGGGGGCGCAGGTGCCCGTGCTCGGCATTTGCTACGGCCACCAGCTGTTGGCCCATGCCCTCGGCGGCGAGGTGGCGCGCCACCCGGCGGGGCTGGAGATAGGGACAGTAGCCGTGCAGCGCCTTGTGGGGGCCGAGGGCGATGCTCTGTTGGGCCACCTGCCCACCAGCTTTGATGCGCAGGTGGTGCATGAGCAATCGGTGCGCCGCCTGCCACCGGGCGCGGTGCCGCTGGCCGCCAATGCGCACGAAGCCCACCACGCATTCCGCGTAGGCCCTTGCGCCTGGGGTGTGCAGTTTCACCCGGAGTTCAGCGACACGGTGATGCGCGACTATGTGGGGTACTTTGCGCCCTCGTTGAAGCGCAGAGGGGTGGATGCCGATGCCCTGCGTGCCCAGGTGCGGGCCGCGCCGGAGTCTGCGGGGCTACTGGCGCGGTTTGCGAGCCTGGTTGCCGAGGCGGCATAGATAGGTACATCGGCGGCGTTCTGGCTTTTTTCCTACCCAGTGCGGGTCGCGCTTCCGCTAAGGTGTGGCGATGCCATACAACCCCATCAGCCCACCCCGCACCACCGGCGTCGTCTAGCGCCCACCTTGGGAGCAAAGCCCTGGCAGCCTGCCTGTTGACGGCCCTGCTTGCCGCCTGCGGCAGCCATCCACCTCAGGGAGGCACTGTGCAACAAGCCCCGTCATCGTCTTCTCCCCCTGTTTCTACCAACCCCGCCCACGACGCTTCCCGCACGCTGCAGGCTTACCACTGGGACCTGATGGCCGCTGTCGATGACCAGGGGCAGCAGACCCGCTGGTGGCTGGAGGGCCGCAGCCCGCTGCGCCTGAACTTTGACGGACAGCGCCTGTCGGTGCAGAACCTGTGCAATGTGGTTGGCGCGGGCTACACGCTGGATGGCAACCGCCTGCAGGTCAGCCGCCCCATGTCCACCCTGCGCGCCTGCGCAGACCGCGACCTGATGGCGCTGGAGCAGCGCGTGACGGCCGCGTTGCCCCAGGCGCAGCGCCTTGACGTGCAAGCGGGTACCACAGCCGCCCCGCGCCTTACCGTGCACTTTGCCGACGGCAGCCGGTGGGAGCTGTCGGGCGCGCCCACGGCAGCCACGCGCTACGGCTCTGCCGGTGAACGCATCTTTCTGGAAGTGGCCCCCGAGCGCGTGGCCTGCAACCACCCCCTGATGCCGAATGCGCAGTGCCTCCGCGTGCGCGATGTGCGCTTTGCAGACAACGGCGTGCGCCAGGGCACGGGCGAGTGGCGCATCTTCCAGGGCGAGATCGAGGGCTACCAGCATGAGCGGGGCATCCGCAATGTGGTGCGCGTGCAGCGCTACTCGCTGGCGCGCAACGGCCTACTGCCTGCAGATGCCCCCAGCCACGCCTATGTGCTGGACATGGTGGTGGAATCGGAGCGGGTGCGCTGACGGCCAGAAAATACAAGCAAAATTAGGCTCTAGCGCTTATGCATCAAGCGCCAGCAGCTACTGAATAAATAGCATCCTTATCCGCCGCGTGGCCGCAGCACCATGCGGTCGCGGCCCATTTCCACGTCGAAGTGGCGCAGAAAGTTTTGGCCCAGCAGCGCATCGTCGTCGCTGCGGCCGGTGTAGCCCGTGCCCACGCGCAGGCCCGATACCGCCAGCGACCGCACGGTGACGGAGTCGGCAGCAACCACCCGGCCTTCGCGCGCGCCGTTGGCGGTCTGGAACGTGATGGGTTCACCGCCTTGCAGACCGGCCTTGTGTGCCAGCGCGTCCGTCACGGCAATCAGGGTGGCACCGGTGTCCACCAGAAACATCACGGGCACGCCGTTGATGCTGCCCGCCACGCGGAAGTGGCCGTCGTGGTGGCGCGGCACCACCACGGCGCCGTCTGCCGTCACCGCAACGCCTTTGGGTTGCATGGTGTACTGCATTGCAAAGTACAGCCCCGTCATCAACACCAGCCAGAACGCCAGAATGCCCAGCGTGCCCGTGCGCATCAGTCGGCGTGTGGGTTGGTCGGAAGTGTCTGCCGGGTGGGCGGGCGGATGGCGGTATTCAGGGCCCATGCGGTGCAAGGTAGGGTGTGGTTTGGTGGATATGTGGAGGTGTTGACGTGACACCCCGCCGCAGC
>JBCNOJ010000102.1:0-12112 GCA_039593925.1 Acidovorax sp. | reverse complement strand
CCAGGGCGTACACAAAGTTGCTGGAGAAGGCAAACAGCATCATCACCGCGCAGATGATGGCGAGGCGCTCGCCCGGATTGCTGGCAGGCTGGCCAGCGGCATTGACCACCCAGCCGGCGCTCAGCGTGAGCGCCAGCATCCAGGCCTTGATGTTGACGAATTGCAGGCCCACGCCTTGCCAGAAAGTGACGTTCAGGCGCGTGGCATCCACCTCGGTCAGCTGGCCTGCGCGGCTGAGCTTCCAGGCCAGCCAGAGCATGTAGGCCACGCCCATCAGCGTAACGGCCCAGCGCAGCGCGGGCACGCCGGTGATGAGTGCGCCCAGGCCCAGGCCACTGCCCAGCATCAGCAGCGTCCAGCCGGCAGGCACGGCCAGGCAAAAGCGCATGGCGCGCCTGAGGCCCAGGTTGGCAGCCAGCGCGGTCGACAAGGTGGTGTTGGGCCCCGGCGAAAAGCTCATGGCGGTGCAAAACAGCAGCAGGGCGGTGAGTTCGGCGGCGCTCATGGGGACTTGTGCGGGGCGGCTTGTCGGTTTGGAAGGATCAATGTAATCTTTGATGCCAATACACAATCAGTACAGTTCAGCAGAGCAGTTTGCGTTCTGTATTGCTCCCCTTGCCAGTACACAGGCCGTCCGCCGGCCCTCCCAGAAAGCCGCACCATGCTGATGAAGACCCCCGCCCAGTCCCTCACCGAGCAGCTGTCGGCCCGCTTTGGGGAGCGCATCCGCAATCGGCTGTTGGCGCCGGGCGCGCGGCTGCCGTCGGTGCGCCAGTGTGCACAGCAGCATGCGGTCAGCCCTTCCACCGTGGTGGCGGCGTACGACCAGTTGCTGGCCCAGGGGCTGGTGGAGGCCCGCAAGAATCGCGGCTTCTTTGTCCGCGAAACCGCGCCCGGGCGGGCCCCTGAGAGGACGCAGGACGAAACGGGCGCCGACGCGCAGCATGCGCCCGGGGCCATGGGTGCTGCCGCGAGAGACGGGGTTGCGGCGCACTGGCTCGCTGCTCCAGGCACGGTGCGCGGGGCCCCGCCGGTCAACGCCACGGCGCTGATTCGCGGCATGTTCCACAAGATCAGCGACAAGCCCCAGCCGGGCATGGGTGTTTTTCCCTCCGAATGGCTGGAATCCACCTTCATGCCCGCCGCGGTGCGCAAGGTCACTAGCACCCGCGCACTGCAGGATTTTTCTCTGCAATATGGCGAGCCCCTGGGAGACGTGGGTCTGCGCCGTGTGCTGTCCAAACGGCTGGCCACGCTGAACGTGCACGCAGCGCCTGAACACATCATCACCACCGTGGGCGCTACGCACGCGCTCGACATTGTGAGCCGCACCCTGCTGCGCCCGGGCGACCCGGTGATGGTGGAAGAGCCCGGCTGGGCGGTGGAGTTTGCGCGCCTGGCGGCGCTGGGCATGCACATCCTACCGGTGCCGCGCCGCGCCGACGGCCCCGACCTGGAGGTGATGGCGCGCTATTGCGAGGTGCACAAACCCAAGCTGTACGTGAGCGTGAGCGTGTTCCACAACCCCACAGGGTACTGCCTCACGCCCGGCAGCGCGCACCGCATCCTGCAGCTGGCCAACCAGCACAACTTCCACGTGGTGGAAGACGATACCTACAGCCACATTGCGCCCGAGCACGCCACCCGCCTCACGGCGCTGGACGGCCTCTCACGCACGATCTACGTGAGCGGCTTCGCCAAGATCCTCGCGCCCAACTGGCGCATCGGCTTTCTGGCGGCGCCGCCCGCCCTCACCGAACAACTGCTCGACACCAAACTGCTGGCCACGCTCACCACCCCGGCACTGCTTGAAAAAGCCCTGGCCCTGTGCATTGAGCAGGGCCAGTTGCGCCGCCATGCCGAGCGCATCCGCACCCGGCTCGATGCTGCCCGTGCGCGCAGCGTGAAACTGGCCCTGGGCGCAGGCTGCACCTTCGCGGCCGAGCCCGTGGGGCTGTTTGGCTGGGTGGATACCGGTGTGGACACCGACGCGCTGGCGCAGCGCATGCTGGACGAGGGCTACCTGCTGGCGCCGGGGGCGCTCTTTCACGCCGAGCGCAAGCCCAGCACACTGATGCGCATCAACTTTGCAACCACGCAGGACGCTGCGTTCTGGCGGGTTTTCCAGCGGGTGCGCGCGGAGCAGGGGCGCTGAACGGGGCAGAGCATGAACTCCTGAAAAGATAGCTGTCAGCGCTTGGTGGGTAAGCGCTAGAGGCCAAAAAGGCCAAAAAACTAAGCCTTGCGCTCCACTTCCAGGTCCGCCAGCACGCGCAGCAGGGCACGGTTGACGTCTTCGAGCGCCATCTCGTGCGTTTCGCACAGTTGGCGAATGGCGCTGGCATCGTCGGTCTCCAGCGCGCAAGCCATCTGCAGGCCGCTCGCATAGGGGCCGGTGCCCAGCACGGTGGCGTCGTAGATGCGCTCGGACAGCGGCAGGCGTCGCAGGATGGTGCCCAGGGGTTCGCCCAGCAGCTCGTCCAGGCGCGACAGCAGGCCACACAGGTAGATTTCGCGGCGCAGGTCGTTTTCGATGCCGGCATCCAGCAGGTGGGCCATCAGGTTGGCGCGCACCACCATGGTCTCGCGCACGGGCTGCATGTTCGGGTCGGTGCTGGCATGCGGCAACTGGTCGGAAAGCCAACGCTTGATCGAGCCGTAGCCCATCATCACCAACCCGCGGCGCAGCGAATCAATGCCGGTGCGCAGCCCCAGCGCGGCCGAGTTGGTATAGACCATGAAGCGGTAGGCCAGCAGCGGGTCCTCGCCCATGATGGCTTCGAATGTCTCCAGCGACTCTTCCGCGTCGATGGACTTCATCAGCTTGAAGATCACCGCGTGCGAGGGCTGCTGCGGGCTGTGGCGCAGGCTGTAAAGCACGTCCTCCGAAGGCCAGCCCGCCAGCGCGAGGGCGTTGTTCTGGTCCAGGCAATGCTCCATCAGCGCCCGGCTGGCAATGCCTTCGTACATCTGGCCCGCCAACACCGGGCTGGCGGGGCGCGCGGCATTGGCCGGGGCGCCCGGCCGCGCGGGGGCAGTCTTGAGGGCGGCCACGGCCGCTTCGGGGCTCAGGGTCAACAGGCTGTTGTCAAAGCAGCGCGCAATCTCGGCTTCGGGCAGCTTGTTGATGTCACCGCGCCAGACCAATTTGAGGCCGCGCTGGTGCGCTGCCTTCACGCGAGTAAATATCGCCGAGTCGGCCAGCCAGTCGCCGCGCACCTCGATCCAGGGCGAGCCGCGCGGTGCGTGTTCCAGCAGGTCGCACAGCAGCTGGCGCGTCTGGGCCGAGATGAGCAGGGGGGGTGAACTGGCCGACCACAGCTCTTGCAAGGTGCGCAGCAGGTGAGCGGCGTCGACCACGGCGGTGGCCTCGTTGTGGGCATAGAGCTGGATCGCGGCCAGCTTGCGGGCACGGTTCCAGAGGGGGCGGTAGCCCAGTATCAGGCTGCCAAGGACAGATTGGACCATGTGCTCTCAGGCGTTGTCTCGTGGTGGCGGTGCCGGTGGCCCGCCCTGCGCACGCGGAGTGGGCCCGCCCGCCTCATTAACTGATGAAGTTGAACAGCGACAGCTTTTGAACCTGGGCATACGACTTGAGGGCGGCCTCATAGCCAATCTGCTGGTTCTGGAAGTCGGAAATCCCCTGGATCATATCCAGATCTTCCGCCCGCGAGCGGTCGGCTTCGAGCTGCACAGAGCGCGTGCCCAGGTCGTTCTCGATGCGGTCTGCACGGTTGAGCAGGTCGCCTGCAAAGCCACGTGCCGCCTGCATCCGGTTCATGCCAGCGTCGATCTCGGCCAGTCCGCGGGTGAGGGCATGGGTCAGCTGGCCCGAGGCGGTGCTGCCATCGGGTTTGCTGCCATTGCGGATCGCCGCGATCACGTTGTCCATCACCTGAAACACGTTGGAGCGCGTGTCGGGGTCGGCGCTGTTGCGGGTCACGGTGAACTCATCGCCAGGGGCGGGCTTGCCGCTGATGCCGATGGAGATGCCATCGAACGAAATGGTGACGGGCTTGGAGGTGGCGGTGTCGCTCGCCGGGAAAGCCAGCGGGGGCGGCGGCGCGGCAGGCAGCACCGAAAGGCCCGTGGCAACGTCCTGCACGTCGTAGGTGGGTGCATCCGCCGTGCCGCTGAACACGATCCGGTAGTTGTCCACCGTGCTGGCCGCGAAGGTGGACGGGTCTGTGACCTGCCCCACATCCGCCCAGGCCTTCCCCTGGTTGGCGGCGTTCACGTCCACCGTGAAAACGCCGTTGCCGGTGGGCACGTTGGTCCAGGCGGCAAAACCGTCCAGCACGTTGGCGATGTTGGTGGCGCCGCTGGCCACCTGACCGGGCAGGCCCACGAAGGCCAGTTGGCCCGAGATCGGCTGCTCCGCACTGCCCAGCGCCTGGAACAGCGGCAGGCCGTTGGAATCCTTGCGGTTGGCATAGCTGAAGATCTGGTCGCGCAGGCTCACCAGCTGCTGGGCAATGGCATCGCGCTCGGTCTGGGTGTAGGCGCCGTTGCCCGCGTTGACCACCAGCGCGCGGAACTCCTGCATCGCATCGCCTGCCTCGCCCAGCGTGGATTCGGCCAACGCCATGGAATTGCGCTGCATGTTGAGCGCCCGCACATCGGTCTCGTTGCGTGACAGGCGCGTCTGCGCGCGCTCGGCCTGCGCGGCCGCCACGGGGTCGTCGCTGGGTCGCACCACACGCTTGCCGGTGGTGAGGTTCTCCTGCAGGTCCACCAGCGACTTCTGCCGCGCGTTCAGATTGCGCAGCGTGTTGTCGTACATGTTGGCGGTGCTCACGCGGTAGAAGGAGCTGCTCATGTCGGTCCCTTTCAGCGGCCCATGGTCTGGATGAGGTTGTCGAAGATGTTCTGCGCGATCTGCAGCATCTTGGCCGAGGCCTGGTAAGCCTGCTGGTATTGGATCAGCTTCGCAGCCTCTTCATCCAGGTTCACGCCGGAGACCGCGGTGCGATCCGACTCCAGGTTGCTGGCGATGGTGCTGGAGAGGTCGGCGGCGTACAGCGCACTTTGCGCGCGCGTGCCCACCTGGGCCATCAGGCCCGCGTAGCCGTCGCTCAGCGTGGCCTGGTCGAACATCTTCGCGTCGCGCAGGTTCATCAGCGCCTTGGCGTTGCCGGCGTCGCGCGTGTAGATGTCGCCGTACTGCGGGTCCAGTGCGTTGCCGATGGAGACGGTGTCGCCAGTCTTGGGCGTGCCCTGCAAGGTGATGGACCAGCCGTCGATGGTGATGGGCTCGCCCGCCGTAAAAGGCTGGCCCGTGGCCACGGTGGTGGGCGGGGCGCTGCCGTTGTTGATCACGTCGTATGTGGTGGGCGGGCCTGCGGTGAACCGCAGCTCAATGCCGCCGGGGAAGGTGGGCGGTGTGGCCGTGTCGCCATTGGGCGGGAGCACCAGGCCCGGCGGGTTGGGCTGGCCCGTGGCCGACAGTGCGGCCAACTGCAGCGTGCCGCCATTGTTTTTGCCCATGGCCGCGTTGACGGGGTTGGCCACCGCCAGATCGCGCGGCGAATACACCAGCGCCTGGATGTTGGCGGCCGCAGAGGAAAACGGCTTGAAGAGCACACGTTCGTTGGCGGCGCCCGCAGTGGTGAACTCGAAAGTCAGGCCATCCACCATCGTGCCGCCCGCGGCAGTGAGGTTGGCCACGTTGGTGGTCTTGCCGTCCGACAGGCGAATGATCTGGCCGCCGGGCGGTGTGGTGAAGCGCACTTCGTAGTCGGACGCTGCGAACTGGTTGGGCGACAGCGTGGCGGAGCTCGACAGGTCGATGCTGCCCACGGCGGTGCCCTGGGTGTAGCCCGGCACGCTGGTCGGCATGGAAAACAGCGGCTTGCCAGGCTGGCCGTCCAGCGTCAGTCCCAGCGACTGCTGGTAGTTCATTGTGGAACCAATGGCCAACGCCATGCGGCCCAGCAGATTGCGGCCTTCGGTCAGGTCGTTGTTGGAAAACCGCAGCAGGCCCGTGATTTCGCCGCCGCCCAGCATGCTTTCGTTCATCTCCACCGGTGCAGCGCCGGGGCGGTTGAAGAACAGACGCGTCTGGCCGCTGCCGGGGAACATCTGCGATTCGTCCACCGACAGCGTGGCTGCCGTGGTGCCCAGCACCAGCGCCTGGCTGCCGCCCACAAAGATGCCGACCGTGCCGTCGCTGGCCGGGATCTGCGTGGTCTGCACATACTGGTTCAGCTCGCGGATGAGCTGGTCGCGTTGGTCCAGCAGGTCATTGGGGCTTTGGCCGTTGCCCTGCACACGCGCGATCTGCTCGTTCACGCCCGCGATGCTTTTGGCAAGGTCGTTGACGCGGGTGACGTTGTTTTGAAGCTGCTCGTTCACCGAGTACTGCAGCTCTTGCAACTGCTCGGCCGCAGAGCGCATGCGGGCCGCCATTTCGTCCATGCGCGTGAGCGTGACGTTGCGCGCCGTCATGTCGGTGGGCGAAGCCACCACGCTCGACAGCGAGTTGAGCATATCGGTGATGGATGCGCCCAAGCCGCTGGTGCCGCCGCTGAACACGTCCTGCATCTGCGTCATGCGCTCGGCGCGTGTCACATCCGCCGACTGCACCGCCTGGGCGGCGGCGGCCTGGCGGGTCAGCAGCTCGTTGTGGTTCCGCAGGATGGTGGTCACATCCACCCCGTTGCCGATGTAGCCGGAGCCGGTGAACTGGCCCTGCACGGTCTGCATCACCACGCTTTGGCGCGAGTAGCCCGCCACACTGACGTTGGCAATGTTGTGCCCCGTGGTTTGGAGGGCGACCTGGTTGGCCAGCAGGGCGCGGGCGCCGACGTTGAGCAGGCTCATGGCTTACCTCGCGTTCTCATGCTTGGGCGCGCTGCGTGCGCAGCGCGCTGTTGATGGCGCCGCTGAGCTTCTTGGCGTATTCGGGGTCTGTGGCGTAGCCCGCCTTTTGCAGTTCGGCCGCGTAGGCGACGGCCGAGCCGGTCTTGGCCGTGGCCTGGGCTTTTTCGTAGCGGGGGTTCTCGGTGATCAGGCGGGCGTAGTCGCGGAAGGACTCTTCGTACGAGTCGTAGGCGCGGAACTTGGCCGTCACCTTGCGGGGCGTACCGTTGATGTATTCGGTGGTGGTGATCTCGGCCACCTTGCCCGTCCAGCCCTTGGTGGCCTTGATGCCGAACAGGTTGTATGACGTGGAGCCATCCTTGTTGCGGATCTCGCTCTTGCCCCAGCCGGTTTCATGCCCGGCCTGGCCGAGCATGAAGCTGGCGGGGATGCCGCTCTCCTGCGCCACACGCTCGGCCGTGCCGGAGAGGTGCTGAACAAACCCCTCGCGGCCCTTGGGCACAGGGGCGGTGGTGTCGCCGGTTTGGGTGTCGGGCGTGGCCGTGCGGGGCAGGTTGAAGCGCTGCCCCAGGCTCAGCGTGGAAGGCACGGAGAACTCGGTGTCTGCAGTGCTGCCCATCTGGCGCGACAGCTGGCGTGCAATGGCTTCGGACAGCCCGCCCTGCAGGCCGGACATGTTGACCGAGAGCTGCTGGTCCAGCAGGTCCTGGCCCAGGTTGCCCTGCTCACCGTCCATCAGGCCCGATTTCATGGTGGCCTCGCGCATGCTCTTGATCAGCTCGCGCATGAACAGCGACTCGAACTGCTTGGCCGCCTCGCGCGTGACCTGGGCATTGTTGCCAGTGCCAGCCTCGTACTTGAGCGCGTTCAGCGAGCGGATGTCCACCGCCAGCGCGTTGGACGTGCTGGCGGTCGGGGAGGAAGAGGGCAGGTTGATGGCCATGGGTCCGCCTCCCGGTCAAATGACTTCCAGTTCGGCGTTCAGCGCGCCAGCGGCCTTGATGGCCTGAAGGATGGCCAGCAGATCACCCGGCGTGGCGCCCAGCGAGTTCAGCGCGCGCACCACGTCGGCCAGCTGCGGCGAGGGCGGCATCTGGATCACGTTGCCGGGCTCCTGGTTGATGGTGATCTCGCTCTTTTGCGTGACCACGGTTTGGCCCTGAGACAGCGGATTGGGCTGGCTGACCACGGGCGTGGAGCTGATGGTGATGGACAGGTTGCCGTGCGCGATGGCGCAGGGGCCCAGCGTCACGGCCTGGTTCAGCACCACCGAGCCCGTGCGTGCGTTGATGACCACCTTGGCCGAGGGTGCGGACGACTCCAGCGCCAGCTCTTCCAGGTCGGCAATGAAGCCCACGCGCGCGCCAGGGTCCTGCGGGGCGCGCACCTGAACGGTGCGGCCGTCCAGCGCCGTGGCCAGGCCGGTGCCCAGCTTGCCGTTGATGGCCTGCGCCACGCGGCGTGCGGTCTGGAAGTCCGAGGCGTTCAGCCCCAGCGTGATGGTGTCGCCCTCGTTCAGCGGCGTGGGCACCGCGCGCTCCACCTGGGCGCCTTGCGGAATGCGGCCTGCGCTCAGGTGGTTGATCTGAACCTTGCTGCCCCCGGCGGCAGCGCCGGCGCCACCCACCACCATGTTCCCTTGGGCCAGGGCATAGATCTCGCCGTCCGCACCGCGCAGCGGGGTGGTGATGAGCGTGCCGCCCTTGAGCGACTTGGCATTGCCCATGGACGACACGTTCACGTCGATCATCTGGCCGGGCTGTGCAAAGGCTGGCAACTGCGCCGTCACGATCACCGCCGCCACGTTCTTGAGCTGCAGCTGCCCCGCCGCGCTGGGCGGCAGGCTGATGCCCATCTGCTGCAGGTAGTTGGACATGGCCTGCGTGGTGTAGGGCATCTGCGTCGTCTGGTCGCCGGTGCCGTCCAGGCCCACCACCAGGCCATACCCGGTGAGCTGGTTGGTGCGCACGCCCTGCACGGCGGCCACTTCCTTGATGCGCAGGGCATGGGCGGGCGTGGCCGCAACGGCAGCCACCATCACCGCCAGTGGCAGCCACAGGGCGCGGAGACGGCGTTGAAAAAAGGTGGAAGACAAGGCTTTCATGCCACCAATTGTGGGTGGCACCGCCAGAAACTAAAACCCAAAAAGAAGCGGGTTCACCGGCTTATTGCGGCACTTGTGCAGAGTGCCAAAGGGGGAAAGAAAATTTGAATGAAATCAGCCTCTAGCGCTTATTGGATAAGCGCTGATAGCTATGATTTTTGATTGTCATGCTGCCGTCGCACAAGCGCGACCAAGGCGAGGGCAGCCGCGCAAGGGCCGCCCAGCCGCGCTGGCTGCCTCCCCCTCCCGGAGCGCGCAGCGCGTAGAGAGAGGGGGAAGGCGCGAAGCGCCTCAGGGGGTGTCACGCTAGAAAGGTGTGATGGTGTTGAAGAACCGCCCCATCCAGCCCATGACCTGCGCCTCGTTCTGCGCACCGCGGCCGCGCGATTCGACGCGCACATTGGCCACCTGGGTGGACGTGATGATGCTGCCCGGCTGCAGCGCGCGCGGGTCGATGGTGCCCGAGAAGCGCAGCACGTCCACGTTCTGGTTCACGCCGATCTGCTTTTCGCCCGCAACGATCAGGTGGCCGTTGGGCAGCACATCCACCACGGTGGCGGTGATGGAGCCCTGAAACGTGTTGGCGCTTTCGGTGCCGCCCTTGCCCGCAAACGTGTTGCCCGAGTCGGCGCCCACGCCCAGCTTGTCGGTGAATTTCGTGCTGGTGAAGGGCAATGCGCTCACGCCGGCGGAAATCTTGGAGTTGCGGTCCACCGTGGACGACGACTTCTGGCTGGCCGTCACGTTCTCGACGATCTGGATCGTGACGCTGTCGCCCACCAGGCGCGCGCGGCGGTCTTCGAACGCAGGCCGGTAGCTGGCCGTGTGGAACAGGCCGCCCGTGACGGGCGGCGGCGTGCGCGGTGCGGCAGCCAGCGGCGGCGGCGTGGTGGGCAGGATGTCCACGGGCGGCGGCGGAGACAGGCTGGCGCAGCCTGCACTGAGGGCGGCGGCACCCAGTGCGGCGGTGTGGGCGCAGAGGCGGGTGAAAAAGGTCTTCATGGCGGTCATCCCGGGGTGTGCGGTTACAGCTGTGCCAGCTTGGCCAGCATCTGGTCGGAGGTCTGGATGGCCTTGGAATTCATTTCGTAGGCGCGTTGGGTCTGGATCATGGTCACCAGCTCTTCCACCACGTTCACGTTGGAGGCTTCCAGAAAACCCTGGCGGATGTAGCCCAGCCCGTTGGTGCCGGGTGTGCCCTGCTGCGGCTGGCCTGACGCGGCCGATTCCTTGAACAGGTTTTGGCCGATGGGCTCCAGCCCGGCGGTGTTCACGAAGCTGGACATGGCCAGATTGCCCAGCGGCTGGGGCTGCGTGTTGCCGGGCACGATGGCCGACACGGCGCCTTCGGTGCTGATGCTGATGCTGGTGGCATTGGCGGGCACCGTGATGCCATTGGCCACGGGCAGGCCGCTGGAGGTGACCATGCGGCCCTGTGCGTCGATTTGGAACGAGCCATCGCGCGTGTAGCCAATCGTGCCGTCGGGCATGGTCACTTCAAAAAAGCCGTTGCCGTTGATGGCCACGTCAAGGCTGTTTTTCGACTCTTGCAGGCTGCCCTGCACGAAGTTGCGGCTGGTGGCGACGGTGCGCACGCCCAGGCCCAGGTGCAGGCCGGTGGGCAGCTGGTTTTGCTCGTCGTTGTTGGCGCCCACCTGACGCAGGTTCTGGTAGATCAGGTCTTCAAACACCGCGTTGTTGCGCTTGAAGCCGGTGGTGGAGACGTTGGCCAGGTTGTGCGAGATGACGTCGAGCTGCGTCTGCTGGGCAGACATGCCGGTCTTGGCGATCCAGAGGGAGTTGATCATGGTGCTTCTTCCTTGTGGCGGGTACGGCTGCAGTGGTTCGGCGTCAGCCGTTCATGCTCAGCAGCTGGCTGGCGGCCTTGTCGGCGGTTTCGGCGGTCTGCAGCAGCTTGATCTGCTGCTCGAACTGGCGCGAGGCGGCGATCATGCCCACCATGCATTCCACCGGGTTCACGTTGGAGCCCTCCACCGCGCCTGCCAGCATGCGGGCGTTGGCGTCGTTGGGAATCGGCTCGCCCGATGCGGCGCGGAACAGGCCGTCGTCGCCACGCTTGAGCGGGTCTTCCGCCGTGGGCGTGGCCAGCTTCAAGCGGCCCACGGGCTGGGCGGCCTGGCCTGCCACTTTGGCCGTCACCGTGCCGTCCGAGCCCAGGGTGATTTCTGCGCCGGGCGGCACGTCAATGGGCGCGCCGCCGTCCGACAGCACCGGCAGCCCAGTGGGCGTGAGCAGCTGCCCTTGGGCAGACACTTGAAAGATACCGGCGCGGGTGTAAGCCTCGGTGCCATCCAGCCCCTGCACGGCAAACCAGGCATTGCCCATGGCCATGGCGTCGAGGTTGCGGCCGGTGCGCTGCACGGGGCCGGGCGTGTTCACGTGGCCCGAGGTGGCCTCCAATGCGAACACGCGGGTCTTGGCGCCATCGCCCTGGATGGGCACCGAGCGGAACGTGGACATCTCGGCCCGAAAGCCGTTGGTGGACACGTTGGCCAGGTTGTTGGACAGCACGGCCTGCCGGTGGGCGGCAGCGTTCGCGCCCGTCATCGAGGTGTAGATGATGCGGTCCATGGCAGGTTACTCCGTGTACTTCTGTTTTGATAGCTGGTAGCGCTTGCTGCGTAAGCGTTAGAGGCTAATTTGGCTTGAAATCAGCGCGTAAATGATCAACGATCAATGATCAACGCAGGTTCACCAAGGTGGACATCACCTGGTCTTGGGTCTTGATGGTTTGCGCATTGGCCTGATAGGCACGTTGGGCGGTCATCATGTTCACCAGCTCGGCGGTCAGGTCCACGTTGGAGTCTTCCAGCGCGCCCGAGCGCAGCGAGCCAAAGCTGCCGTCGGTGGGTGCACCGTACACCGGCTGGCCCGATTCGTAGGTTTCCACCCAGTTGTTGCCGCCGATGGCGGCCAGGCCTTGGGTGTTGCGAAAGCTTGCCAAAGCGACCTGGCCTTCGGCCCGGGTTACGCCGTTGGAATAGCGGGTCAGGATGACGCCGTCGTTGCCCACGTTGATGCCCGTGAGCTGGCCCGAGGTGTAGCCGTCTTGCGTGAGTTCAGACACGGCGAATTTGGTGCCGAACTGGGTCACGCCGTCCAGGTTCAAGTCCACCGAGTAGGTCGGCAGGTTGTTGGGGTTGGGCGGCGTGGGGGTGATGGTGA
>JBCNOJ010000101.1:0-12254 GCA_039593925.1 Acidovorax sp. | reverse complement strand
GCCACGATCTCGCGGATCTTGAACACGTTGATGCCAAACAGCTCGGATTTGCCCAGCGCGCTGTCAGTGCCCAAACGGAACAGCAGCAGCTCGAACTTGTTGGTGCTGGTGAGATTGGTCCGCTCGTCAATATCCTGCTGGATGGCTTTCATGGTGGATCCTTTGCGCAAAAGATACGCGTTTTTACAAATTCTAGAAGTAGACGTTGCGACTGTCCGCAATTTTGGCACCCGCTATCAGCGTCCCCGGGGCCGAGCCAACGGCATTAGGGTTTGCATAGCCTTGGTGCCCTGCGCACCGTTGCTTGTGCGCACCGATTCCCGTTCGTCCACCAACGTCTGGGAAAAAATATATCATATTTATCAAAAAAATCAATATTTTCAGATGGGTGCGGCTGCGGTAGCGGATGGGTGGTTCAGACTCCAGACGCAGATCGCAGCACAGTGCCGCATGCCGGTGCGCCAAAGTGGAGCACAGTGGGGAACGGGTCGTAAAAGTGGTGCAGCAGGCGTTTCCAATCCTGGTACTGCGCGGACTGGCGAAAACCGATCTCGTGGTCTTCCAACGTGGCCCAGCGCACCAGCAACACGTAGTCCTGAGGGCGCTCCAGGCAGTGGCCCAGTTCATGGCCCAGATACCCGGGCATGGAGCCGATAAGGGTTTGTGCCTGTGCAAATGCCTGTTCAAAGGCGGCGTTCTGCCCGGCGCGGACATTGAGGTGGGCAATTTCGAGAATCATGGTGACGTGGGGTGTTGAAACACCTGCTTTGTACCCTCACAGCTGCGGGTGTTGCCCACGGCGCGCGATGGGGCTGCTGTTTTGACGCCAGCCTGTGCTGCTTGCGCGCAGCGCCATGGCCTGCCAATTGGGGCGAGATCAGTCCGAAATGCCTGGCACCTGCCGCAGATAGGTGTGCAGGGCCGCAATGGCCTGGCGCACCTTGGCAGGCTGCGCATCGCGCTGGGGCGTGACGGCCCAGATGTCCAGCGTGCCGAACGACCAATCGGGCAGCAGGCGTACCAAACGGCCGGCCTGCAGGGCCTCGTGCGCGTCCATGCTCCCCACCAGTGCCAGACCCAGGCCTGCCTCGCACATCTGCTGGATCGACAACTGGTTGTTGCTGGCAATGCGTGGTTCCACGCGCAGCGCTCGCGGCTCTCCGGTCGGGCTGCGCAGGTCCAGCAGCAAACCACCGCTTTCGCGCGCAAAGCCCAGCCAGCTGTGGGCGAGCAGTGCGTCTGGGTCGCGCGGCACCCCGTGCGTTGCCAACCAGTCGGGCGATGCTGCCAGCAACCACTGCATGCCGCACAGCCGCCGCGCGGCCCAAGTGGAATCCTGCAGCCGCCCGAACCGCACTGCGAGGTCAATGCGCGCGTTGATGAGGTCTATGGGCGAGTCGTCCACCAGCAGCCGCAGGCGCAGGGACGGGTGGGCGGCCAGCAGATCGCCCAAAGCGGGGGCAATGTGGCGCGCAAAACCTACGGTGGCGGACAGCCGCAACTCGCCGCTGGGTTCATCGCGCGATGCGGCCAACTCGGCCCGCGCCTGCTCGGCGGCGGCCCACATCGCGGCGCAGCGCGCGTGGTAGCGCTGGCCCGCTTCGGTGAGTGCGAGTTTGCGCGTCGAGCGGTGCAGCAGCGTAACGCCGCCATCGATTTCCAGTTTACGCACCTGCTGGCTCACGGCCGAGGTGCTCATGCCGAGGGCTCGGGCGGCGCCGCTCATTGAACCGTGCTGCACCACAGCGGCAAACACAGCCATGCGTTTAAGGTCTTCCATGCCGTGATTGTGAAGCAGAGCTTCAAAGACAAAGCCAGTTAGCCTATCTACCGATGCTTTTGACAAGCTCCTATTCTTGGTCCATCGCAACTTTTGACTCTTGAGGAAGGACCTTTATGAACATCGCCCTGATCGGCGCCACCGGCTTCGTCGGCTCTGCCGTGCTGAATGAACTGCTGCAACGCGGCCACCGCGTGACTGTGCTGGCCCGCAATCCGGCCAAGCTCACACCCCGCGAAGGGCTCACCGTGGTGGCTGCCGACGCGCAAGACGCTTCCCAGGTCGCCAAGGCGGCGGCAGGCCACGATGCCGTGGTGAGTGCCTACAACCCCGGTTGGGACAACCCCCGCATCCACGACGAATTTCTGAAAGGAACGCGCGCCATCATCGACGGCACCAAGCAGGCGGGCGTGCGCCGCTTTCTGATGGTGGGTGGTGCTGGCAGCCTTTTTGTGGCGCCCGGCGTACAGCTGGTGGATACGCCCCAGTTCCCCGCGGAATGGATGCAGGGCGCGCTGGCCGCGCGCGAGGCGCTCAACTGGATCCGAACTGAAAGCACGCTCGATTGGACCTTCCTCTCGCCCCCCATCCTGCTGCAGCCCGGCGAGCGCACCGGCCAGTACCGCCTGGGAGACGAAGCCCCGCTGATGAACGGCGAGCAACCTGGCAGTATCAGCGTGGCCGATCTGGCAGTGGTCATCGTGGACGAGCTGGAAGCGCCGCGCCACGTGCAAAAGCGGTTCACGGTGGCGAACTGAGCGTTTCCGATAGAGAGCGAGGGGCAGCGCCTGGTTGGCTCTGCTTTCTCGTGGCTGGATCAGAAGAAGACAGCCAAGTCGACCATCGTGTGGCCCAGCACCACGGGCCACAGGTTTCTCCAGTGCAAAAAATATCGGCTCATCACCCAATGCGCAAAAAAGGCCGCGATCACACCGTGCCTGCCATGCTCCCAGTGCGCCAGCGCGAAGAGGGCGGATACGGTGAGCATGAAGCGCATCTCTGAAGGATGTTGGCGCGCACTGGCGTACAACAGCCACGGCAGGCCAATGAAAAAGATGCTCTCCACCAGCCCGGCACTGACTGCCGCATAGATTTGAACCCCCGCACTTGCCAAACCCTCAGGGAAAAGGTGCGCCAACTGGAAGCTGCCAGGCGACGGGCCGAGCACCCGCCACGACAGGTTTCTGGCCACCAGAAACGCCAGCTCTGCGGAGATGAACACCAACAGCCCCTGACCGGCAAGCGGCCACAGGTTTTTTCCAAGCGGCACCAGTCCGTAATGTGTTGGGCGCAAACCGGCTTTGTGCGCGAGCAGTCCCAGCAAGAGCGCCGGAAGCACTAGCCACTGAGCCGCGTCCACCGTCCAAAAGATCAGTGGGCTCGCACGCCCGAGGGACGGCAGGTAAAAGCCGTTGAGTTGCCACACGAGCAGCACAGGGATCAAGGCGCAGGCCACAAGCAGCTGTTGCTTGGTATTGAGAACACATGGCCGTTTTGACGTCGAGATCAAGCGCCTCTCCGGGAACCTCGTGGTGTGGCATCCCGGTCACCGGTCTCACGAAGCATTGACCGATCCGGGGAGTGTCATCTTCTCCTCAGCCGGACGGTCCAGCCGCATTGTCGAAAGCCTGAGCGTGAAATAGTCCCCAATCGTTCCCACTCCATCTGCAAGAACGTTTGGGGCGGAACTCTCATCCAATAAACCACTTCATCGGCACCAGCACGATGGCCGGGAACAGCACCATCAGGAACATCATGGCGAACTGCGCCATCATGAAAGGGATCACGCCGCGTGTCACATCGTCCATGCGCATCTTTCCCACGCCGGCCACCACATTCAGCACCGTGCCGACCGGGGGTGTGATCAAGCCGATGGCGTTGTTCATGATGAACAGCACGCCAAAATAAACCGGGTCGATGCCCGCAGCCTTCACCACGGGCATCAGCACGGGGGTGAGGATGAGGATGGTGGGCGTCATGTCCATGGCCGTGCCCACGGCCATTACCAGCACCATGATGGCGATCAGGAGCAGGGTTGGGTGTTCCATGAAGGGCTGGAGCAGCGACACCAGCTGCCTGGGGATGTCGGCCACGGTAATCAGCCAGGCGCTGACCATGGCGGCCGCCACCAGGAACATGATCACGGCCGTGGTCTTGGCGGCGCTGGTGAACACTTCGGCCAGTTGGCGCCAGTGCAGCTCGCGGTACACCACCGTGGCCACGAACAGGGCGTAAACCGCAGCCACCGCCGCCGCCTCGGTGGGCGTGAACACGCCCATCTTCAAGCCCACGATCACGATGACGGGCAGGAACAGCGCCCAAGTCGATTCCTTGAGCGCCTGCAGCTTCTCGGCCGTGGAGGCCTTGGGCGGCGGCGTGACGTTCTCGCGCTGCGATACCCAGTACCAGGTGACCGCAATCGCCAGCCCCATCAGCAACCCCGGCACGATACCTGCCAAAAACAACTTGCTGATCGATACATTGGCCGCCACGCCAAACACCACAAAGCCGATGGAGGGCGGAATGACCGGCGCGATGATGCCGGCCGAGGCAATGAGCCCGCCCGCGCGCGCCTTGTCGTGCCCCGCCTTCACCATCATGGGCAGCAGCAGGGCTGCCAGTGCTGCCGTGTCGGCCACGGCCGAGCCTGACAGCGCCGCCAGCATGCAGGCGGCCAGGATCGCGACAAAGCCCAGCCCGCCGCGCTTGTGCCCCACCAGCGTGAGCGCGAGCTTGACGATGCGCTGCGACAGCCCACCCACGTTCATGATTTCGCCCGCCAGCATGAAGAAGGGCACGGCCAACAGCGGAAAACTATCGGCGCCGTTGATCACGTTCTGCGCCAGGATTTGCGCGTCAAACAGGTCCAGGTGCCACATGAGGGCGACGCCTGACACGAGCAGCGCGTAGGCAATCGGCACACCAATGGCCATGGCTGCCAGCAGGGAGCCGAGGAAGATAAAAACGGTCATGTAAGAGCGCTCCAGGTCATTGCGGTGGGGGGCTCACTGGCGTGATGCTGTGGGCGCGGGGGCTGCGTGTGGCAGCTGGCTGCCCACGGCGGCCAGTTCTTCGGACTCGGAGATTTGCACCAGCTCGCTGTCTGGCATCTGCCCCGACACGATGCGCCACAGGTCCAGCGCCAGCAGCAGGCCCGCCGCCACGGCAAACACTACGCCCGACGCATAGAAGATGGCCATGGATGCCCCCGTGACCGGAGCATCCACATCCCAGTTGATGCGCGCCTGCGCCAGCGCGCCGCTGAACAGCAGCCAGGTGCACCAGATCATCAGCGCGTAGCTCAGGGCCAGGCAGATGCGCTGGCCCAGCGGCGGCAGACGCGCCAGCAAAAAGTCCGTGCCCAGGTGGCCCCGCTCGCGCACCGCCACGATGGCGCCCAGGAAGGTGATCCACACAAACAGCCAGCGCGAGACCTCTTCGCTGATGGCAATGCCGGAGTTGAACGCATAGCGCAGCACCACATTGCCGAACACCATGACCACCATCACGGCCAGCGCCAGGGCGATGAGCAGGTTGATCCAGCGGCAGCAGCGGTCTATGAAGGCATTCAGCATGGGTGTCTCCTGTTTTTCTTTTCGACTCAGAGTGCGGTGCCCTGCAGCAGCCCGCGCTGCGCCAAGTTGGCCATGAAGGCGCGCAGGCCGAAGCGCCAGGGCGGCGCGGCCTCGCTGTGCGCCACGCGGTTGTGCAGGCCGCCCAGCCAGGCGCTCTGGATGGACACCAGGTCGCCCAGGTGGTGGGTGAAGCCGCCGCCCGGCTGGTCACGGTCTTCGATGGGCGCGAACAGCGTGCCCATGAACAGCATGAACCCGTCTGGGTACTGGTGTGCGGCCAGCGTCTGCGCCACCAGGTCGGTAGGGTCGCGGCTGATGCTGGCCATGGTGTTGATGCCGCGCAGCTCAAAGCCGTCTTGGCCCGCCACGCGCAAGTGCACCGTCTCATTGCGCACCTGTTCCAGCCCGAAGCTGGCGTCGAACAGACGGATGAACGGGCCCAGCGCGCACGATGCGTTGTTGTCCTTGGCCTTGCCCAGCAGCAGGGCGCTGCGGCCCTCGATGTCGCGCAGGTTCACGTCGTTGCCCAGCGTGGCGCCCACGATCTGACCCCGGCTGTTCACGGCCAGCACCACCTCGGGCTCGGGGTTGTTCCAGGCCGAATCGGAGCGGATGCCGATGTCATCACCACAGCCCACCGACGCCAGCACCGGGGCCTTGGTGAACACCTCGGCGTCGGGGCCGATGCCCACCTCCAGGTACTGCGACCACAGGCCTTTGTCCTGCAGCAGCGCCTTCAGGCGCATGGCCTCGGGCGATCCGGGGCGGATGTCCGCCAGGTTCTCGCCGATGAGGCCGATGACCTGGCTGCGCAGGCCCTGCGCGCGGGTAGCGTCGCCGCGCGCCTGCTCTTCGATCACGCGCTCGATGAGGCTGGCCGCAAAGGTCACGCCCGCTGCCTTCACCACCTGCAAGTCGCACGGGGCCAGCAGCCAGGGGCGGCTGGCGTCACGCGTGCCGGGCTGGCTGTTGGCCAGCAGGTCTTCCACGCTGCACAGGTACTGGCCGGTGGCGCTGCGAGCAGCCTCGGCAGGTGCCAGGGTGTCCAGCAGTGTGCTCATGGTGGAGTAGTGCGCGCTCAGGTCAAACACGCCTTCGGGCCGCAGGGCCACCACGGCCGGGCCGGGAACGGCGCCTTGGGGTGCCCACACACGGCCGACAAGCGTGCCTCGCAGGCCATCGTCGGGCAGCACTTGCAATACCGCTTGGGGCGCACGGCCCCGTTCGGCAACTGCCGCTGCCGTCATGTTGTTCATGGATAGTCCTTTGAAAAAAAGCCGGGTGAGCGCGAGTGCCCCATCTGGTCGTTGTCAGTGGTTGTGGCGTGGCGTCTTTTCGGAAATGCGCTGGAACGCCAGCGCAAAGTCCAGCGTGGCGCCGTCGGCCAGTTGCCCCGTTTTCTCGCGGTACAGCGCTTCCCACGGCGACTGGCTCGCGGGCACGGGCGGGGCGGGCAGGTCGCGCTTGCGGCGCGCGATTTCCTCGGGGGCGACCAGCGCATCGCAGCGGCCGGTGTTCAGGTCGATGCGGATCGTGTCGCCACTTTGCAGCCAACTCAGCCCGCCGCCCACGGCGCTTTCGGGCGATGCGTTGAGGATGGATGGGCTGTCTGCCGTGCCCGACTGGCGCCCGTCGCCCAGCGTGGGCAGCGTGTTGATGCCGCGCCGGATCAGCGCGTCGGGCGGCTGCATGTTCACCACCTCGGCCGAGCCCGGCCAGCCGATGGGCCCTGCACCGCGCATCACCAGGATGCAGCCTTCGTCGATATCGAGCGCCGGGTCGTTGATGCGCGCGTGGTAGTCGTCTGCGCCTTCAAACACCACGGCACGGGCTTCAAAGATGCCTTCCTGCCCCGGGCGGCTCAGGTAGCGCTGGCGGAAGGCTTCGGAGATCACCGAGGTCTTCATGATCCCGAAGTCGAACAGGTTGCCGCTGAGCACCATGAACCCCGCCTTGTGCATCAGCGGGTCGCTGAAGGGGCGGATCACCTCGCGGTCATGGGTTTCGCGGCCTTGCAGGTTTTCGCCCACTGTATTGCCCGTCACGCTGGCGCAGTCAGCGTGCAGCTTGCCCGCCTGCTGCAGCTCCCACATCAGCGCGGGCACACCGCCTGCGCGGAAGAAGCGCTCGCCCAGAAATTGGCCCGCTGGCTGCATGTTCAGCAGCAGCGGCAGGTCATAAGCGTGGTCGGTCCAGTCCTGTGCATCAAGCTGCACGCCCGCGTGGCGCGCCATGGCCATGATGTGCACCTGCGCGTTGCTGCTGCCGCCGGCCACGCTGACCACTGACAGTGCGTTGAGGAAGCTCTCGCGCGTCAGGATGCGCGAGGGGCGCAGATCTTCGTACGCCATCTCCACGATGCGGCGCCCGGTCTCGTATGCCATCTGCCCGCGCTCGCGGTAAGGTGCCGGAATGGCCGCGCAGCCCGGCAGCGACAGGCCCAGCGCCTCGGCTACCGCGTTCATGGTCGATGCCGTGCCCATGGTGTTGCAGTGCCCGGCCGAGGGCGCGCTGTTGCAGGCGCGTTGCAAGAATTCTTCCTCGTCGATTTCGCCTGCAGCCAGCTGGCGGCGGCTGCGCCAGATTACGGTGCCCGAGCCCACCAGCTGCCCTTCGTGCCAGCCGTCGAGCATTGGCCCGCCCGAGAGCACGATAGCCGGAATGTCCACCGTGGACGCGGCCATGACGCCCGCGGGCGTGGTCTTGTCGCAGCCCGTGGTCAGCACCACCGCGTCGATGGGGTAGCCGTACAGGATCTCCACCAGGCCCAGGTACGCCAGGTTGCGGTCCAGCGCGGCCGTGGGGCGGCGGCAGTTTTCAAAGATGGGGTGGACCGGGAACTCCATTGGAATGCCGCCCGCATCGCGGATACCGTCGCGCACGCGGCGCGCCAGGTCCAGGTGGATGCGGTTGCAGGGCGACAGGTCGCTGCCCGTCTGCGCAATGCCGATGATGGGGCGGCCCGAGCGCAGCTCCTCGGGCGTGAGCCCGTAGTTCATGAACCGCTCCAGATACAGCGCGGTCATGTCCGAGCGCTCGGGCGCGGCAAACCATTCGCGGGAGCGGAAGGGGCGGCGGGGTGTTTTTGTCATCGGATCGAGGCGTTGCAAAAGAGGGGATGGGCGCAGTCGGACGCTGCGCCCCGGGAAGCGTGCAAGTTACTTGCCGCCCCGCGCCTTGGCCAGTTCGCCCATCAGCTCGCTGGTGGTCTCTTCGCCAAACTCCTTGCCGTACTTGGCCAGCACCGGCTGCAGCTTGGTGCGCAGCTTGGCCTGCTCCGCGGCGGGCAGCTCGGTGATCTGCATACCGGCCTTTTTCAGCTCGCCCAGTGCGGTTTCGCTGAAGGCGCGGATGGTCTTGCGCTCAAACAGCGTGGCTTCGCGCGCGGCCTCTTGCACGATCTTCTTCTCGTCGGCCGAGAGCCCGTCCCAGGTCTTCTTGGAGATGAGCAGCACCCAGGCGCTGTACATGTGGCGCGACAGCACCAAGTGCTTTTGCACTTCATAGAACTTGCTCGCCAGAATGGTGGCGGGCGGGTTCTCCTGCCCGTCCACGGCCTTTTGTTCCATGGCGGTGTACAGCTCAGTGAACGGCATGGGCGTGGCGTTGGTGCCCAGGGCGTTGAACGTGTCGAGGAACAAGGGGCTCTGGATAACGCGCAGCTTCAGGCCCGCCAGATCGTCGGCTGTGTTGATGGGTCGGCGCGAGTTGGTCACATGGCGAAAGCCGTTCTCCCAGAAGCCCAGGCCGATCAGGCCTTTGTCGGGCAGCATGGCCAGCAGCTTCTGGCCGAAGGGGCCGTCGAGCAAGGCGTCGGCTTCGGCCTCGGTGTTGAAGGTGAGTGGCAGGTTCAGCACCCCAAACGGCTTGATCAGCGACATCAGCGTGGACGAATCGGGAATCGTCATCTCCAGCGTGCCTCCGCGCAGGGCCGAGGTCATGCTCACGTCATTGCCCAGCGCGCCGCTGGCAAACAGCTTGGCGTTCATCTTGCCGCCGCTCTTGGCCTGCAGGCGCTCGGCAAAGTGGCGCACGGCCTGGGCCTGCGGGTGGTCGTCGCTCAGGCCGATGCCGACCTTGAAGGTGTGTTCCTTGACTTGCGCGGCGACGGGGGCGGCGAGGGCGGCCAGCAGCGTGGCGCCCAGTGCCAAGGATTTGGCGAGGGAAGTGAATTGCATGGTGTCTTGTCTCCGTTGGAATGGCTGACCCCGTTGGCGAGGCCACTGGCGCCTGCGGCTTTTTAGGGCCAGCCGTCATGAACGCAAGGCGAAGGTTAGGTTTCACGCCCCGGCGGGTCCACTGAATGTTTTGCGACAATCCATTCCAAACGCTTATGAGTCCAGACGAATTTCCGGGTAAACCCTTGTCTTTGGCGCAGGCCTGTGCGCGGCTGCGCTTTCGGCATTTGCAGTTTCTGGACATCCTGGGCCGCACGCGCAACCTGCGGCTGACGGCCGAGCAGATGCACGTCACGCAGCCTGCGGCCACCAAGATCCTGATGGACATCGAGGAGATCCTGGAGGCGCGCCTGTTCGACCGCCTCTCGCGCGGCATGCGGCCCAACGAGCTGGGGCTCTTCACGCTGCGCTACGCTAGCGCGGCGCTCGATGGGCAGCGCAAGTTTGTCGACGAGTTCAACGCGCTCAAGCAGGGCGGCCACGGCCATGTGACGGTGGGCGCCATCACCGGCTCGGCCGCGCATGTGCTGGTGGCGTCGGTGGTGGAGATCCAGCGGCTTCGGCCCCTCTTGGTCATCAAGATCCTGGAGCAGAGCAGCGACCAGCTCATCGCCTGGCTGGCCGAGCGCAAGATCGACCTGATGATCGGCCGCTTCACCACCGAGGACCAGCGCAGCCAGTTCCACTACGAGCATCTGTCGGCCGAGCCGCTGCATGTGGTGGGCGGACAGCACCACCCGCTGCGCGGCGTCACCGACCTGTCGCTCACCGAGCTGGCGCACTGGCCGTGGATTCTGTACCCTGCCTCCACGGCCGTGCGCAAGGTGTCGGACGACCTGTTTGGCGGCGCGGGGCTTGCGCTCACCGCAGGAGTGGTGGAGACGCCGTCCTTCCTGTTTGCGCTGGAGCTGATGAACACTACGCACATGATGTCGCTGCAGCCCGCTGCGCTGATCCAGAAATACGTGGACCGGGGGCTGCTCTCGCGCATCCCCGTCGAGCTGCCCGACCGCATGCCGAGCTATGGCCTCATCACCCGTTTGGGCGAGCCGCCCACGCCCTCGGCGCAGGCCTTCATCGATGTGCTGCGCGAGACGGCGGGTGTGGCACCAGATACTTTGGGGGAGTGATCAGGCCCACGCTATCTGCAGCCTTTTTCGATAACCAATGGTTATTGAAAATCCGGGCCGCCAAGCCCTGCCGTTATGCTCTGCGCCCTTTCCCGCAATCCAGGCCTTTTCTCCATGACCGACGCACCCGACACGCCCGACACCATCCAGGAACCCCGCTGCTGGAGCGACGGACGCTGGACGGCGCAGGTCATCAAGAACGAGGACGACGATGGCTGGGCCGTGGCGATGACCTTGAAGGGCGAGGCCGAGCCCGCGCTGGTGGGCCCCTGGACCATGGGCCGCGACAAAAAGAACCCCAAGCCGCTCGATGTGTCGGCCTTCCACACCCTGGTCAAGACCGCCAGCGAAGTGGTGCGCCGCCATGAGCAGCAACTGCACGCGCAGCTGAACAAGAGCGTGCACATCACCACCGCCGACGGCCAGCGCCTGCGCGTGGCGCTGGCCATCGTGCCCGATGAAGAAGGCGCCACAGCCACGCTGAGCGCGCAGGACGAACTGGGTGAAGAGGTTGCCCGTGCGTCCGCCCCGCCCACCTTCAAGCTCACACCCGCCAGCGCAGCGGCTTGGGCCGAAGGCGGGTTTCAGCGCGTGCGCTGAGCAGACTTCGGCGTTCAGCGCCGTCCGAGCCACAGAAGCCGCCACTGCCAGTGCAGGCAATCGCGTGCGCGACGGCATCAAGCCACCCACCCGCCTAAAATCCACCCGTCGGCCCCGGATGACCTTCGGGGCCGACAGCGTTCTCAGGGCGGGGCGGAATTCCCCACCGGCGGTATTTGTGGGCTGAAAGGTCGGCAAGAGCCCGCGAGCGCCTGCGGAGCCGTTCTTCGGAACAGGCCTGTAGGGTCAGCAGATCTGGTGCGAAACCAGAGCCGACGGTCACAGTCCGGATGAAAGAGATCGCGAAACCCACAGCTCCCGCCATGGGTGGCTGGGTCTTTGGGCGTTTGCCTGCGTGTTTTTTGCCCGCTCGCAAGCGTCTTGAGGCCTGTGTCGCCTTGTGCAGGTGCTGTGCTCGCGCGCGCCCTGATTCTGGTACGACCTGTTTTGAGGAACCCATGAATCAGTCTTCTGCTACTTCTTCCGTCTCTCCCCTGGCCCCCGTCGCCGCCCACCGTGGCGCGCGCGTGGCCATCATCAGTGCCAGCTGGCACCAAGACATCGTGCACCAGGCCCGCGACGCGGCCCTGGCCGAGTTCGACCGCCACGGCTTGCCGCCCGCGCAGGTGGCGCTGTTCGACGTGCCCGGCGCGTTCGAGATTCCACTCTTGGCCCGCAAGCTCGCGCGCAGCGGGCGCTACGACGCCATCGTGGCCTGCGCGCTGGTGGTCAACGGCGGCATCTACCGCCACGAGTTCGTCACCACCGCCGTCATCGATGGCCTGATGCGCGTGCAACTCGACACCGAGGTGCCCGTGATGTCGGCCGTGCTCACGCCGCGCGACTTCCACGACCACGAGGACCATGTGCGCTTCTTCCGCGAGCATTTCGTGAAGAAGGGCACCGAGGTCGCCCAGGCCTGCCTGCAGACCATGGCCTACCTGCGCAAGCTGGCCTCGCCCACGCTGGCCACCGTGCAGCAGGCAACGCC
>JBCNOJ010000100.1:0-12275 GCA_039593925.1 Acidovorax sp. | reverse complement strand
TTTGCCCAGGTCGCTTACCTGCAGCGTGGTGTTCATGAGCCTGCGCCTTGCTCCAGCCGCTGCAGCACGGCCTGCACCAGCTGGGCCACGGCGTGGGGCTGGTCGCAGGCGATGGCGTGGCGCTGCGGCATGCTCCGCAGCCACGTGATCTGGCGCTTGGCCAACTGGCGGGTGGCGGCAATGCCGCGTTCGCGCAGCAGGCCCATGTTGATGGGGCGGCCGGGTGGCTGTGCGGCCAGGAAGTCCAGCTCGTCCCACACCTGGCGATAGCCCACGCAGCGCATGGAGGGCAAATCGGGGTGCAAGTCGCCGCGTGCGCGCAGGGCCTTCACTTCATCAATGAAGCCGCCAGCGAGCATGGCGTCAAAGCGCTGGGCAATGCGGTCGTGCAGCCATGCCCGGTTGTCAGGTTCTAAAGAAAAAAGGGCCCTAGCGCTTTCTGGTAAAGCGCTGGTAGCTCCTTTTTTTGTAGTGTGAAAGCTCGACAGCGGTTGGCCCGATACATACCACACCTCCAGCGCGCGCTGAATGCGCTGACTGTCGCCGGGGGCCAGGCGGGCGGCCGTGACCGGGTCTACGCGCGCCAGCTCGGCGTGCATGGCGGGCCAACCGCGTTCTGCCGCCTGGGCTTCCAGCTGGGCGCGCACCTCAGGGTCGGCGGCGGGCATGTCGTCAATGCCATCGAACAGCGCTTTGAAATACAGCATGGTGCCGCCCACGAGCAGCGGCAGGGCACCGCGCGCGCGGATCTCTGCGATGAGCCGGGTGGCATCGTGCACAAACTCAGCAGCGCTGTAGGCCTGCAGCGGGTCGCGGATGTCGATGAGGTGGTGCGGCACCGCGGCAAGCTCGTCGGGCGTGGGTTTGGCAGTGCCGATGTCCATGCCCCGGTACACCAGTGCTGAGTCGACGCTGATGATCTCCACCGGCTGGCCTTGCTTACCCAGCACGGCGGCCAGGGCCAATGCGCCCGCCGTTTTGCCCGATGCGGTAGGCCCTGCGAGGGCGATGCTGGGGATGTGGCTGGGCAGGCTGGCGCGTTCAGGCGTGGTCACGGGGCGCTCCGAACTTTTGTACCAACGTCCACGAGATCACGGCCAGAACCACCGACCAGAACCAGATGCCGTTGACCAGCGGCCACACCGTGCCATCCAGTCGCAGGCCCAGCCAGCCGCCGATGGCAAATGCCGCCAGCATCATCATGAAACCATTGAGTGCGGAAGCTACACCCGCCGCCTTGGGGAACGGCCCCACGGCGCCGCTTTGTCCGCAAGGCTGGTGAATGCCGTGCGCCACCATGAACAGGTAAAACGGCGCCGTCAGCGCCCAAGGGTGGTGCCAACCCATCCATGCCACCAGCGCCATCAGGGTGCCGCCAGCCACGCTCAGCGCACCGGCAATGGCCACGGTGCGCTGCAAGCCATGGCGGGCCAGCAGGCGGCGGCACAGAAAGGTGCCTGCAAAGTAGGCCGCACATGCCGAAGCCATGGTCCAGCCATACGCCGTGCGCGTGAGGCCCAGCACGTCGATGTAGACGAACGACGATGCCGCCAGAAAAGTGAACAGACCACCATAGGTGGCCGTGGTCTGCAGTGAGAACGCCCAGAAGGTGGGGCTGCGCAGCACGTGCTGCCAGGTGCGCGCCAGCGTTGTCGGCTGCAGGGCCTGCGGATTGCGCTGGGCCAGCGTCTCGGGCATGCGCAGGGCGACCAGGGCCAGCGTGACGACCGCGTACACCGTCAGCGCAAGCAGCGCCGCACGCCAGCCCAGCCATTCGCTGAGCAGGCCGCCCATGGGGGCGCAGATGCAGGCCACGATGCCCAGCCCCGTGAGCGCCTTTGACATGGCACGTGCGCCCTCCAGCGGCGTGTACAGGTCACGCACGATGGCGCGCGCACACATCACAACCGCGCCCATGGCCGCGCCTTGCGCGATGCGCCACACGATGAGCAGCGCCATGGAGGGCGCAAAGGCGCTGCCCAGCGATGCCACGGTGTAGATGGCCAAACCTGCCAACAACACAGGGCGGCGGCCAAACCGGTCAGACAGCGGGCCCCACACCAACTGCGAGCAGCCAAATGCCAGCAGCAAGCCGCTGAGCGTGAGCTGTGCCGCCGCCATCGGGGCGCCCAGGCTGCGCGTGAGGGCAGGCAGGGCGGGCAGGTACAGGTCGGTGGTGACAGGCTGGATGCTGAGCAGCAAGGCCAGCACGAGGATGGCGAGGCCGGGAGGAATCGAAATGGGTGCGGCCGCAGGCGCTGCGGTGGCGGAGGGGGCAGACATATCTGTCTGAGGGTAACAGAAGGGGCCTGGGGTCTGAGCCCGGCGGGCTATGTGCGTGATTGGGAAAAATGGTGAGCGGCCGCCGTCGCGCGGGTGACAAACGGTGGTCAAGGGCACGGCATAAATTGCCTTGCGGCAACAGCTCACTCACGGGAAGCTGCAGGCCTTGCAAGTCCGGCAACCCACCAACAACAGCACAGGAGACACCCCCATGCAGCCACGACGCGCAATCGCCCCCACCGGGCACACCGCCATCCACAAAGCCCGCGGGAAGGGTGCGCGCACGCTGGTGCGGGTTGTGGCCGCATGCGCCTTCGGCGGCATGGTGCTGGCCGCGCACGCCCAGGCGCCTGCATTGCCCGACCCCGCCACGGTGAGCCTGGACGCATTGGGGTACATGAGCAGCTTCCCGCCCGATGCTGCGCAGCGTGTGGACCTTTCCAACTCCTACAAGTACCCGCAAATGCGCTGGGCGGTGCAGCACCTGCGCGAGCTGCAGCCCACGCGCAACATCCGCCGAGGCGCGGCGGCGCCCTCTGCATTGCCGTCCGACCCAAAGCCGCTGGGCGGCTTGGTGTTTGACGACGACAAGGGCCAACCCATCACGGTGGACCAGTGGCTCACCCGCACCTACACCGACGCCATCGTGGTGCTACACCAGGGCCGCGTGGTTTACGAGCGCTACGACAACCAGATGAAGCCCCATACACCGCACCTTCTGTTTTCGGTGACCAAGTCGTTCACCGGGCTCATGGCGGCACAACTGGCGCACGAAGGCAAGATCGACCCCGAAGCGCTGGTGACCCGGTACGTGCCCGAGTTGGCCGATTCTGCCTGGGGCGACATGAAGGTGCGCCAGGTGATGGACATGACTGGCGCGGTGCGCTTTCGCGAGGTGTACACCGACCCCACCACCGAAATTTTTGGCTACAGCTGGTCCAGCGGCCTGCTGCCGCGCCCGCCGGGCTACCAGGGGCCGACCAATGTGTACGACTTCCTCAAGACGCTCAAGAAGGAAGGCGAACACGGCGCAGGGTTTGTGTACCGCACGGTGCACTCAGAAGTGCTGGGCTGGATCGTCTCGCGCGCTACGGGCAAGCACTGGGCCGAGCTCATGAGCGACAACATCTGGCAGAAGCTGGGCGCCGAAGAGGATGCGTATGTGATGGTGGACAGCGTGGGTACGCCGCTACAAGGTGCCGGGCTGAATGCCACGGCGCGTGATCTGGCGCGGTTTGGCGAGATGCTGCGCCAGGGCGGCAACTACAACGGCCAGAAAATTTTCGACAAGGCCGTGATCGACGACACAGCGAAGGGCGGAGACCGCGAAAAGTTCAAGATGGGTGGCATGGCGTTCCGTGCCGGCTACAGTTATCGCAACCAGTGGTGGGTGCTGCACAACGCCGATGGCGCGTACGAGGCCGCAGGCATCCACGGCCAGCTCATTCACGTGAACCCGGCCGCCGAGATGGTGGTGGTCAAGCTGTCATCCCACCCAGTGGCGGGCGCGGGCTTCACGCACCCACTCACGCTGAAAGCCTGGGCCGCCTTGGCGCAAGCGGTGCGGCGCTGATGGACAAGCCGCAGCGCGGGAGAGAGGCAGCCTAAAGCCCGTCCCCTGCTACCGCGTTGGTGGACGTGTTGAGCTTGAACAGCGATCCCATCGCCTCACGGTAGAGGCTCTGCCCCACCGAGTTGGTGTTGAAGTGCGAGCCGCCTTCCACCAGCACAAACTTCTTGGGCTCGGCAGCGGCCTCATACAACTTGCGGCCCAGGCTGGGCAGGATCAGGCTGTCCTCGCTGCCGTGCACCACCAACAGGGGCGAGCCGATCTCGGACACCTTGCGCACCGATTCAAACCGCTGCGTGATCAAGGCCGACACCGGCAGCCAGCCCCATTTGAAGGTGCTGACCACCTCCGGGATGCTGGTGAAGGTGCCTTCCACGATGGTGCCTTGCTCATCGGGCACCTGCCGCGCCAAATCGATGGCGATGGCGCCTCCGAGCGAATGGCCAAAGATGTAGCGGGGTTTGTTGGGCTGCTGTTGGGCCAGCCAATCCCACGCGGCGCGGGCGTCCTCGGCGGCGGTGGCCTCCGACGGCAGCCCGGCGCTGCTTTGCCCAAAGCCGCGGTAGTCGATGGCCAGCACTGAAAACCCCAGCTCCTGCATGCGGCGGATGCGCCCTGCAGAGCCGGCCACGTTCCAGCGTGCGCCATGCAGGTACAGCAGGACGGGCGCGTCTGCACGCTCGTTGGCCAGCCACAAGCCGTGCAGGCGCTCGGCCTTGCCGGAAGAGCGGGATTGGAAGTCGATCCACACATCCTGCATGTCGGCGGTGGACTGGGCGCCGCCCCAACTGCGGTCGCTGGGCTGAAAGATCCACTCGCGCTGCTTGGCGTCTAGCGTGGCGCAACCCGCGGTCACGGCGATGGCCAATGTCAGGGAAACCAGGAGGGGGGTGCGCTTCATGGTGATGACAGAGTCTGCTGCGTGTCAGAAAGTTCTGACACAGCAAGCAGAGTCTGTGCCTGGGGGCCTTGCGCCCCGGTTTGTTACACCACGCCCTGGGCCAGCATGGCGTCGGCCACCTTCACAAACCCGGCAATGTTGGCGCCATCCACGTAGCTCACCGAACCGTCAGCCCGCTTGCCATAGCGCAGGCAGGCGGCGTGGATACCTTGCATGATCTGCAGCAGGCGGGCATCCACTTCTTCGCGCGGCCACGACAGGCGGGCCGCGTTCTGGCTCATTTCCAGGCCCGAGGTGGCCACGCCACCCGCATTGCTGGCCTTGCCAGGGGCATACAGTACGCCCGCAGCTTCGAAAGCCTTCGCTGCCTCAATGGTGGAAGGCATGTTGGCACCTTCGGCCACGCAGACCACGCCGTTGCCGATCAGCGTGGCGGAGTCCTTCTCGTCCAGCTCGTTTTGCGTGGCGCAGGGCAGGGCCACGTCCACGGGCACGTGCCAGGGGCGCTTGCCGGCCTCGAACCTGGCACCGGTGCGCTCGGCATAGTCGCTCACGCGGCCGTACAGGTGGTTCTTCACCTCCATCAGCTCGGCCAGTTTGGCGGGGGTAAAGCCTTCCTCGTCCACGATGGTGCCGCTGGAATCCGACACCGTGATCACCTTGGCGCCCAGTTCCATGGCCTTTTCCACGGCGTACTGCGCCACGTTGCCCGAGCCGGAGACCGACACGCGCAGCCCGTCCAGCGAACGGCCGCGCGACTTGAGCATCTCTTGCGCAAAGTACACCGTGCCGTAGCCGGTGGCTTCAGGACGGATCAGCGAGCCACCGAACGACAGCCCCTTGCCTGTGAACACGCAGTCGGCCCGATTGCTGAGCTTTTTCATCATGCCGGCCATGTAGCCCACTTCGCGCCCTCCCACGCCGATGTCACCGGCTGGCACATCGGTGTCGGCACCCACGTGGCGGAACAGCTCGGAAACGAACGCCTGGCAAAAACGCATCACTTCGCCGGGGCTCTTGCCCTTGGGGTCAAAGTCGCTGCCCCCTTTGCCACCGCCCATGGGCAGTGTGGTCAGCGCATTCTTGAAGGTCTGTTCGAAGGCCAGGAACTTGAGCACCGACAGGTTCACCGAGGGGTGAAAACGGATGCCGCCCTTGTAGGGCCCAATGGCCATGCTGTGCTGAATGCGGTAGCCACGGTTGACCTGCACGGTGCCGTGGTCGTCCACCCACGAGACACGAAACATGACGATGCGCTCGGGCTCCACCAAGCGTTCCAGCAGGCCGTGCTCGGCATAGCGCGGGTGTTCGGTCAGAAAAGGCCACAGGCTGTCGATCACTTCAGTGACCGCCTGCAGAAATTCAGGCTGGCCGGGATTGCGGTGGGCGACGTGCGAAAGGAAGCTGCCTGCGGACGCGTGTTTCATGGAGCAAAAGGCTTTCAGAAGAGATCCAGGAGATCTGGGGGCAAACAAAACAAGGGGCAGGCAAAGCGCGCTGCCACCCTGAATTATGTTCAAAAGTTATACGTTCATGCGCATGACTATGCACAACACTGGGGAATGCTGCAGATCGTTGCATTTTTTTGGTGCATGAAAGTCGGATATCGGGCACCGTCGCACTGCGGTTTGGGCGCCATTCCTTTCGTCACGGCGCTGTCATGCCGCAGACTCACAGTTCGGCGGTTCCTGAGAATTTCCAACAACACCTGAGGAGAAGACCATGCACATTTCTGGTGCGATTTATGGCGCGAAATGGGCCGCTGTGGCCCTGGCAGCGGCAACCCTTGCAGCCTGCGGCGGTGACGACGGCCCGCGTTACCCCACGCTAACGGGCGACAAGCCCCTGGTCATTGGTCACCGTGGCGCCAGCGGCTACCTTCCTGAGCACACGCTGGAGAGCTACAAGCGCGCGGTGGAACTGGGCGCCGATTTCATCGAGCCCGACCTGGTCGCCACCAAGGACGGCGCACTGGTCGCCCGGCACGAGCCCAACATCACCAGCACCACCGACGTGGCCACCCGTGCTGAATTTGCCAGCCGCAAGACCAAGAAAGTGGTGGACGGCGTGGAAGAAGAAGGCTGGTTTGCATCCGACTTCACCCTGGCGGAAATCAAAACCCTGCGCGCCATCCAGCCTATGGCCGACCGCGATCAGTCGCACAACGGCAAGTACCAGATCCCCACGCTGCAGGAAGTGCTGGACCTGGCCAAGACCGAAGGCGCCAAGGCAGGCCGCACCGTGGGCGTGTACCCCGAGACCAAGCACCCCACCTACCACGCCAACCTGGGCCTGAAGCTGGAAGACCGCCTGCTGGACGTGCTGGCGCAATATGGCTACACCACCAAGGCCTCGCCCGTCATCGTGCAATCGTTCGAGGTGTCCAACCTCAAATACCTGCGCACCAAGACGCAGATACGCCTGGTGCAACTGGTCGACGCCAACGACGTCAAGCCCGACGGCAGCATGGACCTCACGGCCCCTTACGACAAACCGTATGACTTTGCCGTGGCGGGTGATGCGCGCACCTTTGCCAGCCTGCTCACGCCTGCGGGCCTGAAGGAGGTCAAAACCTACGCCGACGGCATCGGCCCCTGGAAGCCGTATCTGATCCCGTCCAAACAGGTGGATGCCAACAACGACGGCAAGCCTGACGACCTCAACGGCGACGGCATCATCGACGACCGCGACCGTGTGATGATGCCCCCCACCGACGTGGTGAAAAACGCCCACGCTGCAGGCCTGATGGTGCACCCTTACACCTTCCGCAGCGAAGCCAAGCGGCTCGCCTCAGACTTCAAGGGAGACCCCAAGGCGGAATACAAGCTGTTCTACAACCTGGGCGTGGATGGGGTGTTCAGCGACTTCCCGGATACGGCCAAGGCGGCGCGGGATAACTGAGCAACTGCTCTGGAGAGCAACCCCACATTTTCTCGATGGTCTGCGTACAGCTCTTCGCGTCTAGTGGCCTCAACGCTTCCAGATGCTCGTGCGCGGCCCAGCCCCGAAGTGCGATCGTGAACGAATCGCCTAAGGAGTCAGAAGTTCGACCTGAGTCTGCCCTGCCTTGATGAGGGCGACAAGTTCGGCGCGCGACTTGCCGATCATGTGACCCTGGTCCTGAAGGATGGTGGGACTCATGCCGTTGTCCGTCAACATCTTGTTGAGGATCAGGAACATGACGAGGCGGCCGTTGGCGTCCTTGAAAGGATGTATGCAGCCCAGACGGCGGCATGTATCCACGATCGCTCCGATTTTCCTGTCATTGTCGGCTCCTGCTCGGCCTATCTCACGTGCCCCGGTATCGATGGCATATTGCATGAGGTCTTCGACTTCCTGCGACAGGGAGCTACCAATATTGAGGCCCGCACTCCAGGATTGCACTTGTTGAGCGCGGGACTGGTCGGCGACCAGGTTTTCGTTGACGAAGTATTCGCCCGAAGGTACGTGATCTTCCAGATCATCGCGTAACGCCTGCAACTCTTGCATGCCTTTGTCTGTGAAGTCCTTGCATACGCCCCAGATATTGCGTTCAGTCTTGATCGTGCCTGCAATTTGAAAGTCAATGGACCGGAGCGCCCCGTTTCGCACCGGCAACTCGTACGTGACACTGGTAGTTGATACTTTGTGCAATTCCTTGATCATGTCTACGCTCAAGGGCATGCCAACCTTGTCCACCACCATATCAAGGCCCGCAAGCATTGATGCCATGTAGCCCTTGGATCGGTCGAAGAAGAACTTGTCATTTCCGGCTTGGTGCTTTCCATCCATGAGCAGACGCCAGTATTCTTCTTTGGGTAGCTGGCTCAGGATGCCAAGCTCGGGCGTTGCATTGCCGTTAAGCTTGCCTTGCAACACGTGCTCAAGTGCTTCAGTGCGTTTGGTGTGGAAGGCATCGTGATTGCGCACGGTGAGCACGGGTGGAGTGGTGTTGCCCGAGTCCGCCTTGGCGATCAACGCATTCTCGAGTTTCAGCAGTGAATCAACAGTGGCCCGGGTGTTGGGGAGCGTTGCCAAAACTCTGCGCAGTCCTGCAATGTCGTTGGTCTCCAGTGCCAGCAATACATCTTGCGTGGCGGCGGCTCCTAGGCCGGTGGCTATCCCAATCACTGCATTTTCAGGAACTCCAGCATTCACCAACGCTTCTGCGGCGATACCGATCGCAGCAGAACGAGCGGTATCTCCTCCGACGACCTGACCAGCAAGCTGCAGGCCCTTGGCCACACGGGTTACGTCGGCGGCGGTGAACGTGGCGTTGTGTCCCCCCAAGATGCCGTCCAGGAAAGCCTGCGCTCGGATTGGCGTCAGCCCAAGCTTCAATTCGATCTGGCTTTGCATCTGGGCGCGCACATCGTCGTGGCGACCTGCCGATAGAGCAGTGAGCACACCACGCGCGGCGTTCCCCCCAAGGCTCTTTACGATGTCTACGGAGGCGCTGTCGGGTAGATGGTGCTCGCGCCCAAGCGCCTCGGCCATGCGCCCCTGGCTGGCGGCAAGCTGGCCTGCGTCGCCCAATTGCTTGGCGAAGTCGACTGCCTTTGTCAGTCGATGAAGATCGCCTGTCGTTATTTGCGTCTGAGCATGCCGAGAACCCGTCACCCGCTGCATAAAGTCCTGCGCTTGCTGAGCGGTCAATCCCAGATCGCTCTGTATGGCGCTTTGCACTATCGCGAGGGCGTTGTTGCGGTGATCAGTGCGGCTTTGTTCTTTCGAAAAAAACGCAGTGCTTTGCTTAACGTACAAATCCGTGCCTTTGGAGCGCAGTTCCTGCTGCGGCGTCGATCCGGGAGTTAATTGCTGGGCGATGCCCGCGAGGGACAGACCGGTGGCATTCTGGATGGTTGCCATGACAGGGGCTCCTAGGCTCAGACGCGAATCATGTGAGGTGGAAAGGCGCTACCGTTGCCCTGCGCTAACCCATCCGTCTGGTCGCCACTGACCGTTGTACCGGAGCCTGCGGCCGAGGGATTCACGCGGGCCAATACAGTACGGAAACTGGCGGCTATGGCATGTAGGTTGCTCAGCACCTCACAAAGGCGGGGCAGATCCAGATCGGCCAACGGTAGGTCAAACAACAACACCACATCCCCTTCTGAACCGGTGAGGGCAGTACGCACGCCACCGTGTTCACCCCAGAGGTAGTTGTATTGCAGCAGTAGCTCAAAAGCCGGCAGTCGCGCACCCGCTGGAATGATCGAGACCTCTGCAGTGAACATGGCGCGTTCCGCTACGCTATCCCACTCGACATCAATGGTGCTGCCACGGCCATCGTCGAAAACCAGGCTCCAGGCGTGATCGCCCTCATAGGCCGTAACGCGTGCAAGATCGAGTGCTGGGCCTGCCTGGGCTACCAAGCGTTGTAGTGCGGCGGGATCGTTGTACATGCGTGTACTCCTCGGTTAATGCGCAGGCGAAGATTAATGCGCAAACTGAGTAACCACTGCTTTTGAAGCGTTCCGTTGCGGGGCGCGGCAAATGAAGCAAGATGTAACTTCAATGCGGTCAGCCGCAGGGTCTTATGTGTTCATAGCGAGCAATCGGCGCTGCGGGCTGTGGTGATCTCAGCGGGCTGCAAGGCGATCTGCGAGATGGCTCTCCCGCTACCTGCCTCGAAGAAACAGCGCATCCAGCTCCTTCATCGACAACTGCCGCCACGTCGGCCGTCCATGGTTGCACTGGTCGCTGCGGTCCGTGGTCTCCATCTGCCGCAGCAGCGCATTCATCTCATCCAGCGTGAGCTTGCGGTTGGCGCGCACGGCGCCGTGGCAGGCCATGGTGCCCAGGATTTCGTTGCGTGCGCGCTGCACCACGGTGGTGGCGTCGTGGGCGGCCAGTTCGGCCAGCACGCTGCGGGCCAACTCCACCGGGTCGCCCTGCGCAAGGGTTGTGGGCACGGCGCGCACAGCCAGGGTTTTGGGGGAGAAAGGCACGATCTCCAGGCCCAGCGTGGTCAGCACTTCGGCAGATTCTTCGGCGGTGGCGACTTCCTGCGGGTTGGCGGCAAAGGTGGCGGGGATTAGCAGCGGTTGGCTGGCAATGCGCGCGCCGCTGTCCACCTGGGCCTTGAGGCGCTCGTAGACGATGCGCTCGTGCGCGGCATGCATGTCCACGATGACCATGCCCTGGGCGTTTTCGGCCAGGATGTAGACGCCGTGCAACTGTGCCACGGCGCGGCCCAGGGGCCAGGTGGCGTCGCTGCCGTCGCGGGTGGTGGGCCACTGAGTTGTCTGGGCTGCGGCTGCGACGTTGGGTGCAGCCAGTGGGGTGACGGACGAGGGCTGCAGCGAACTCTGGGGTTGGGCTGGGCCCGGTTGCGTGGTAGGCGCCCACAGACCACCGGGGGCGGCGGGGGAGGCTTCCGGGGCAGCGGCGTTGTTGCCGCTGGCGCCACCACCACGCGGGCCCCAGAGCGCCTGCAGGTCTTGCACGCGATGGCCGCGCTGGGGTTCTTCAAATTTGATAGCTGCTTGCGCTTGCCAGGCGGGCGCTGGAGGCGTTTTTTGCTCAAAATCACCTGTGGCAGGCTCCGTGGCCGTCCGCGCAGCCGCTGCCAGCGCCGCAGCGCGCGGTGCAGCCAGCGCGTTTTCTACGGCATGGCGCACGGCTTGATGCACCTCGCGGCTGTCTCTGAATCGCACCTCGATCTTGGTGGGGTGCACGTTCACGTCCACGCGGGCCGGGTCGATCTCGACATACAGCGCGTAAATGGGCTGCTTGTGGCCGTGCAGCACGTCTTCATACGCGCTGCGCGCGGCGTGGGTGAGCACCTTGTCGCGCACGAAGCGGCCGTTGACGTAGCAATATTGGTGGTCGGGGCGCGAGCGGGCAGCGTCGGGCAGGCCCGCGCGGCCGGTCACGGTGACGGGCCCCACGCGGTGCTGCACGGCGACCGATTGGGTGACGAAGTCTTCGCCCAGCACGTCCGAGAGTCGGCGGGCCAGCGCATCCTGCACGGCATTGGCGGCGCCTTGGCCGGGTACAAAAGTGGCACGCCATTGCTCCACCAGCTTGCCCTCGTGCCAGATCGCAAAACCCACGTCGGGCCGCGCCAGCGCATGGCGGCGCACGGATTCAATGCAGTGCGCCAGTTCGGTGGCGTCGGTCTTTAAAAATTTGCGGCGCGCGGGGGTGGAGAAGAACAGCTCTTTCACTTCCACGGTGGTGCCGGTGCTGCGCGCGGCGGGGCGCAGTTCGCCGCTGCGGGCGTCCAGCAAAAAGGCGCTGGCCTGCTGCGCCGGGCGCGAGAGCAGCGACATCTCCGACACCGAGGCAATGGCTGCCAGCGCCTCGCCCCGAAAGCCCATGGTGGCCACGGTTTCCAGGTCGTTGAGGTTGGTGATCTTGCTGGTGGCGTGGCGGCGCAGCGCCACGGGCAGTTCCTCTTGCGGAATGCCGCCGCCATCGTCTTCCACGGTGATCAGGCGCACGCCACCGGCCAACAGGCGCAGCGTGATCTGCGTGGCGCCCGCGTCGAGAGCGTTGTCCACCAGGTCGCGCACCACCGAAGCGGGGCGCTCCACC
>JBCNOJ010000010.1:0-24775 GCA_039593925.1 Acidovorax sp. | reverse complement strand
CGGGTCGGCCGCCACTGCCCGCAGGATGTCGGTGCGTGAGATGAAGCCCGCCAACACCCCCGCTTCGTCGGTCACCGGCAAGCCGGGCAGGCCGGTGTCCAGCAGCACGGCCGCCACGCGTCGGAGCTCGGTGTCGGCGGCCACGGTGGGCACGGGGCTCACCATCACCTCGGCCACGGGGCGCCGGGCCAGGTCGATGGCCTGCTTCACGGCGCCGGGCTCTGGCAGCAGGTCCAGCGGTGCCATGTCGGCGCGCAGCAGCAGGCCGATCACGCGGCCCAGCGCGTCCACCACCGGGGCCTGCGCCACCTTGGTCTCGGCCAGCGTCTGCCAGGCGTCGTTCACACGCACGTCGGGCTGCACGCTCAGTGCCGTGGTGGTCATCACATCGCTCACCCGGGTCAGCGGCTGGCGCGCAGCCTGGGGGCCTTGTTCGGTCTGGGCGTAGGCGCTGACGGCATCCAGCATGCGCAGGTTGACCACGGCAGGTGCTGCGCTGGCCGCATCGGGCGCTGTGGCCGGGTTGTGCGTAGTGGGGAAGGGCGGCGCAGGATCGTTGCCTGGATCCAGCGAGCGGGTGCGCAGCGCCTGGGGCCGCTGCACACTGCGCACTGCAGAGATGCGGGCCAGGTTCTCGGGGCCACCGCGGTACATCTGCCCGGAAGGGCCGAAGACAAAAAACATGCTTTTCTCCTGCGGATGGCGGGTGTTTGTGGAAAAAAACCCGCGCTGCGCTTGATGGGTGGCGGAGTGGGGCTGCGTAGAAGGCCGTGGTGCCCATGTTATCGGCACTTGTGCGGTGCACCTGCAGGGCCAACCTGTGCCCACAGGGTGTGGCCGGGGCCTACACTGCCGAACTTTGCTTTCTTTGACTACCGGAGCCCCCCGCATGATCGATCGCGCCGCCATTGCCGCCGCCCGCAGCCACATCCAGGAACGCCAGCCCGGCTTTTTGCGCACCACGCCGTTGATGCGGGTACCCGGCCAGTCGCTGGGCGTGGACTGCGCTGAGGTCTGGCTCAAGCTCGAACACCTGCAGGTGGGCGGCAGCTTCAAGGCACGCGGCATGCTTTATCGCCTGTTGGCCAACCCGGTGCCCGAGAGCGGCGTGATCATCGCCTCGGGCGGCAACGCTGGCATCGCCGTGGCAGCGGCGGCCCAGGCGCTGGGCGTGCGCTGCGAGGTCTTTGTGCCCGAGGTTTCGCCCGAAGCCAAGCGCGCGCGCCTGCGCTCTCTGGGGGCAGAGGTGGTCGTCACCGGAGCGGCGTATTCCCAGGCTTTCGAAGCCTGCGTCGAACGCCAGAAGGCCACGGGCGCGCTGCAGGCCCACGCCTACGACCAGCCCGAAGTGGTGGCCGGCGCGGGCACCCTGGCGCTGGAGATGGAAGAGCAGGGCGGCCGCCTGCCCGACACGGTGCTCGTCAGCGTGGGCGGCGGTGGCCTTATTGCAGGCGTGGCTGCCTGGGTGGAAAGCCGCGCCCATGTGGTGGCCCTGGAGCCCGAACGCGCGCCCACCCTGCATGCCGCACGCGCTGCGGGCCAGCCGGTGGATGTGGAGGTGGGCGGCGTGGCGGCCGATTCGCTGGGCGCGCGCCGCATTGGCAGCATCGGCTGGGAGGTCAGCCAGCGCCATGTGCACGATGCGCTGCTGCTGCCCGACGATGCCATCCGTGCGGCCCAGCTGTGGCTGTGGAAAGAGTTGAAGCTGGCCGTGGAGCCAGCCGCCGCTCTGGGGCTGGCCGCGCTGCAGACCGGCGCCTACAAGCCTCAGCCCCAGGAGACCGTGGCCCTGATTCTTTGCGGCGCCAACTTTGACCCGGCCAGCCTTGGCTGAGCCGTTGACGACCACCCCCTTAAAATCCTGCAATGCTTGACATTCTTCTCCTCCGCAAAGACCTCGACACCGCCATCGCGCGGCTGGAAACCCGCAAAAAGCCCCAGGCCTTCCTGGACGTCTCCGCTTTCCAGGCCCTGGAGTCCGAGCGCAAGACGCTGCAGACCCGCACCGAAGAGCTGCAGGCCCAGCGCAACCAGCTGTCCAAGCAGGTCGGCATGCTGATGAGCCGGGGTGACAAGGACGGCGCCGAAGCCGTCAAGGCCCAGGTGGCCGCAGGCAAGGTCGAGCTGGAACAATCGGCCGCCCGCCTGGAGCAGATCCAGTCCGAGCTGCTGGCCATGCTGGTGGCCGTGCCCAACCTGCCGCACGAATCCGTGCCAGTGGGCAGCGACGAAGCAGGCAATTTGGAAGTGCGCCGCTGGGGCACGCCTGCGAAGTTCGATTTCGAAGTGAAGGACCATGTCGATGTGGGCACCCCGCTGGGGCTCGATTTCGACATGGGCGTCAAGCTCTCGGGCTCGCGCTTCACGGTCATGAAGGGCCAGATCGCCCGGCTGCACCGCGCGCTGTCGCAGTTCATGCTCGATGTACAGACGCAAGAGCACGGCTATACCGAGTGCTACGTACCCTACGCTGTGAACGCCGACTCCCTCAAGGGCACCGGCCAGCTGCCCAAGTTTGAAGGCGATTTGTTTGCAGCCAAGAAGGGCGGCCAGGACGGCGAGCCCGTGCCAGACAACGCAGCGCTGTACCTCATCCCCACCAGCGAAGTGCCGTTGACCAACTTCGTGCGCGACGTGGTGGTGGCCGAGTCTGACCTGCCCATCAAGCTCACGGCCCACACGCCATGCTTTCGCTCCGAAGCCGGCAGCTACGGCCGTGACACGCGCGGCATGATCCGCCAGCATCAGTTTGACAAGGTCGAGATGGTGCAGATCGTGCACCCCGACAAGAGCTACGAAGCGCTCGAGGAAATGACCCGCCACGCCGAGGCCGTGTTGCAGAAGCTGGGCCTGCCCTACCGCGTGATGAGCCTGTGCACGGGCGACATGGGCTTTGGCGCCGCCAAGACCTACGACCTGGAAGTGTGGTTGCCCGCGCAGAACACCTACCGCGAGATCAGCTCGGTGAGCAACTGCGAGGCCTTCCAGGCGCGCCGCCTGCAAGCCCGCTTCAAGAATGCGCAAGGCAAGAACGAGCTGCTGCACACCCTGAACGGCTCCGGCCTGGCCGTGGGCCGCACGCTGGTGGCGGTGCTGGAGAACTACCAGGAGGCAGACGGCAGCGTGACGGTGCCCGAGGTGCTGCGCCCTTACCTGGGCGGCGCAGCGGTGTTGAAGCCCTGAGCTTTCTAGCCCCGATCTCCCATCAAAGAGCGCCTCCTGAGGCGCTTTTTTTTGTCTGCAATCTATGTCGAACGATGCCGGCAACTCTTTCTTTCGGCAGTTTCACCAGCGTTACCCTGTTGTGGTCTGGCATTGACGAGAGAGGCTGTGCAGTTCTGGCAATACCGCAAGTGCAGTAGCGCATTGCGAAAGCTTCCCATCTAGGATGACCCAAGAACTATTTTGCGGAACGGAATGCTTGCGAGCCAAGGTTTGGCTCCAGCGCGTGACCAGCGCGCGCACTGCGATGTTGGCGGTTGTCAATGTCGGCAGAGGCGGTGGGGAGTGTCCGGGCGCGTTCCTCTTATTCTTGAATCGATCGGATGCAGCAAACAACACTACAGGCGCCAGTGTCGCTCTTGCCGTGCCAAGACGTGGGACAGGGAACAGGCGTTGTCCTTCTGCACGGAGCGCTCGCTGATGGGCGCATGTGGTCGCCCCATCAGGAACTGCTTCAGCGGCGCTGGCGCGTGGTGGCTCCCACGCTGCGCTATTTCGGGCCGACGCCCTGGGTGGGCGATGAAAGCGCTTTCGGCATTGAAACGCATGCTGAGGACATTCGGCGATTTCTGCAACAAATGGACATGGGGCCCGTGCATTTGGTGGCTTGGTCGTACTCTGCGCACGCGGCGCTGCTCTTGGCCATCCGCCACCCTGAACTGTTGAAGAGCGTTTGCATCTACGAGCCCGGTTTTCCGACTTACGTCACAGATCCAGAGGCCCTCGAGGCGTTTTATGAAGACGCGCAGGCTATGTACGGTCCGCTCGCAGAAGCGTTGGATGAAGGCGATTTGCCGCGCGCAGTGCGGCTCATGATGGACGCCTCGGGTCAGAGGACCGGTTATTTCGAGAGTCAGCCCTCAGCAGTTCGCAATCAGCAACTGGACAACGCTGCGACGCTTGCGCGACTGATGAATCAGGCGCCGGCGCCTCACATCTCCGCTATCGATCTGGCGGAAATGACTGTTCCGATATGCGTAGCGCGGGGCGGGCTCACCCGACCCGTCTTTGCCGTTGTCGCTACGGCGGCAGCGCGGGCAGTACCCCATGCCTGGCACCTGATTGTTCCGAATGCGGCCCATATGTGGCCGCTGGAACAACCCGAAGCGTTCTGTAAATCGTTGGAAGCTTTTTGGGACGGCCCCGCCTGTGCGCAACGTTGGTCGACCGGAACCCTGATAGGCGGTGCCGCGTGAGCGGGTATTTCGACGATCCCGAGATCGGGGGCGTTGAGCCTCCACCTGACGACGAGCCTTTCGATGTGTTTTTTTACGGGCTCTACATGGATCAGCGCCTGCTTGCACAGCGTGGGGTCGTCGCTCGAGATCCTCGAATGGCTTGGATTGCAGACTATGGCGTGAGTTTGCGCAAGAAAGCCGTCCTGTTTCCCGATGCCGGATCACGGGCCTTCGGAATGGTGTTTGGTCTCACGCTGCGGGAGTTGGCCCTTCTGTACTGGGAACAGGCCGAATACCGCGCTGAGGCCCTCGTTGCACATGGACTGGATGGTGACATCTTCCACGTGGTCAGCATGATCAGCAGCGATCCAGAACATTGCTTTGAGGCCGACGAAAATTATGCGGATCAATGGCGTGCGATAGCGCTTGACCTCGGGTTGCCGGATGCCGTGCCGAATCAGTTTCTAGAAAAAAACTTCACCTGAATAAATCCATGAAAATTTTGTCTGAAGGTATCCGTGGTTGGTTGGGCGCCGCATTGGCCTGCGTGCTCGTTCAGCAGGCAGGCGCACAAACCATGCAGTCCTCCAGGCCTCCAGCCGCGCAAGGTGTTCCAGCAGAGTGGATGCAGCCTTCCAAGGTGTGGCGATACGGATCGGTGGGCGCGACAACTTTCTTTGACAAGTCAACGGGCAAAGCCCAGGCGCCCACGGGTGCCGCCCAAGTGATCTACTTCGAAGCACAGGGCCCAGGCACGCTGCGGCAGGAGACTTTCCTTCAAGCGGGTACTGCCTATGGAGATGTGCGCTCCAGTCTCACCACCGTTGATTTCAAGGTGACTGTTGGCTCGGTGACGGATGACGAGGGCGTGATGGCTAAAACCATGACGCTTCACCCTGTTCGCGGCGATTACAAGATGATGAACAACGGGACTTACAGTACCCGCCCCATTGATGACGCGGAACTGAAATCAAGCAAGTTCTCCGGAAAAACCTACGCTGTGTTGAGGCAAACCGACCCCAACTACGGTCAGCCCCAGGAAGTGTTGTTATTGATTGACCTTGGGAGCAACAAGAAGGTGGACAACACGGACACTGTCATCAAATTCGTGGTTCATCGACCCTGATGGGTGCCGGTGCGCGGCTGGGCCTGTGTGTTATACTCGCAGGCTTCGACACACAGGAGAGGTGGCAGAGTGGTCGAATGTACCTGACTCGAAATCAGGCGTAGTGGCAACACTACCGTGGGTTCGAATCCCACCCTCTCCGCCAGTAAGTAAGCAAACAAGCGCCTCTCGGGGCGCTTTTTTGTTTTTTGTACCTTTGTTTGTACCTTTGCAGATGTTGTTGAATTGATGGGATTCGATGGAAATCGAAGCGGGCAAATCCACCGAAGGGTCCGTTGCATGTGGATCCAGCTATACAGAATCTGCTTAACAGCCTGAATCTGTGCTTTTTTACGGCGCGTATCGAATGTCTGGTTGTCGTCGAAGTAGGTGTTCGTCTCAGGGTTAGAGCAAGTCACCTAGACGATTTCCCACTTCCGTTTTACACAGCCATGCGGCTTTAACTCGGGCGGAGTCGGGAACGTTTTCGTAGGGCTAATTTACGCTATTGGTGTCGTGCACTCTGCACAGCGACGTACAAAAGTAGCGATTTCATAGGGCACAAGTACTGTGCATGGTTTTCCAATAGTCGATCCAGAAATCCTTGCAGCGAAGGCCAGAAATTCTGGGTGAGCGAGGCGTTCTGACAGCAGCTGTTGCGACGCCTGAGCGTCTGTCGGCGAGTCGGGTCCATGCCCGGCAGCGGGTGGGCAACAGTGCCTCTCGGATGTTCAATCCTCTTGCTTCAGGGTACCGCGTGTTCTTCGTTGGGGTTCAACGAAAACGTCCGCCTTAATGCGCAATGTCCGCTTCAGGCTGTGAGCAGCCGGTCGTTTCTTCGATGCCGAACGACTACTGCTAAGAAGAGCGGACAGCCGAGGTTTGTCGCAGGCAAGCTCCAAAGCTCAGGACCTGACACAACCAGCGTGGGCACTTGATGCGCTGCGCGAGTTGATGACGTCACCTGAGCCTGCCAAGCGACCTATTGGGTTCGTCACGCCTGAAGACAAGAAGGACAGCAAGCCCGGCAGTTCCAAGGCGAAGGGCAAGAAAGCGTAGCCCAAACACCCAACGGCTAAAAGAAGAAGCCACCTGCAATCCCACAGCTTTTACCGCTGACGGGATGCAGGTGGCTTTTGGGCCTTAACACTCGACCAATTGGTTTCTAACCTCAATCGCACAGCCTATGACTCAGGACTGGCCAATCGAGCAGTGACAAATCGCCGGACGACAAAGAGATGAATGGCCAAGGCTGGAACACATAGCAGTGCGTAAGAAAGCAACCCCGTCGAGTCGTTCAAGTAAGTTCGCAGTAGCACCGCTGCCACCCAAAGAAGCGGTACACAAATTACAGTTTCAAGAATGCCTATTGTTCTCAAATCTGTTTTTACGTCGGCCCGGCAATTCGGGCATGTAGATCGCGGACGAAAGTAAAGCGTCGCGTATTTGTGCCCACAGTTCGGGCAGCTCAGCCGGTTACCCGAACTCATTTGCACACCCATGTGCACAAGCCACCTTTAGCGGCTGCCGCAGCAGCAGTACCCGCCAAACCACCTCCGGCAGCAGCGTTGCACATCGCAACCGGGGCCAGAAGCGATATCTGGCAAACCATCTTGCACTGGCCAAAATCCACCTCCTCGGGACTTCTGTTGTCAGAAGGCGTTCGCGGCAATCCCGCCGCGCACTCAGCAGTGGCACAGTGGCCTGAAGGGGTTATGGGCTTCCATCCGTCGTTCCACCACTGCGGCCTGTTTGGACGCAATCCATCAGGGTCCACAAAGCTCAACGGATTACCACCGACATAGCTAAATCGATTCCATCCCCCGGCAAGCCCAATAGGATCAGCCTGCGTGTACCTGCCCGTTGCCCTGTCATAGTACCGGTTCAGGTTGTAGCTCAGCCCTGTCTCTTCATCCCACACCTGCCCCGGATACCGCAGGTCGAATGTGATTTCTTCGCTATAGCTCGCCCCGTTCTGTTCCTGGGTGTAGCCTGTTGCCCCCGTGGTCGGGTTCACTTCCCCAAACCCCGTGATCAGCCACTGCCAAGCGACTTGCCCTTGCTGGTTGGTCAGTCTTCTCGGCGTGTTCAGGTGATCTGCATCGATGGCATACAGCCTCCCATTGATCTGCGTCGCTATCGGCATGGGGCCTGCTGCCGTAGGCAGGTAGATGATTTCAGTGCTGTCGTTTTCTCCCGCTGGGGCGTTGCTGTTGGTGCTGCGCCGGTTGCTGTATTGCCCCAGCACCGTGCTGGCTTCCCCGTCTTCCGCATAGACCGTTTGCTGAGCAACCGGGTTGGCAGCCGATAGCCGCGCATCGCTCTTGAGGATGCGCTGGGCCAGGGCGTTGTAGCTGTAGCTGACGGCCTGGGTTGCATTGGGGTCCTGGCTTTGGCTGGCCTTGGCAATGCGCCCATCCACCCCGTAGTGCAGGTGGCTGTCTCCCTTCTTGGTGAGTGCGCCGGTCGCGTTATGGTTGTAGGTGACGCTGCTGGTGTGTGCTCCGCCGCCTGCGGGCGTGTGTGTCTGGCTGTAGCCGCTCAGCCGGTTTGTGCCGCTGGCCGTGTGGTAATTGCGCTGCAGCGTGGCCGTGCCCGATGGTGTACCGGCGCTGTAGTACACCTGGCTGCGGTTGCCGTTGGCGTCGTAGCTGTAGCCGCTGGTGTTGATGCCAATGATGTCGCTCAGCGTCTGCCCCACGGGCAGAGTCAGGCCCGGCGGGCCGCTGTGAGCACTGGCCGTCAGGCGGCCCGCGGCGTCGTAGCTGTAGGCGCTGGTGATGGTGGCTTGCTGGACTTGGGGGGGGCCGCCTGTGGTGCCAGGCAGCATGTGCTGCTGCTTGATCTGGCGGATGCGCCCTGCGCTGTCCCAGGTGAGGTCCAGCAGCGCACTGCCTGTGAGCTGTCCTGCGGTGTTGTATTCGCGGATCTCTTCCAGCGGTGTGCTGCTGCCGGGGCCGCTGCCGAAGCCGCTCCACTGCCAGCCGGTGGGCTGGACCAGAGGGTTCCAGGTAAGGTTACTCACCAAGGGTTGGCCGTTCCAGTGCAGGGTGCTGAGCTGGCCGGTAGCGTCGTATTGGTGTGTGAGTTGCTTGCCGCTGGGGTAGGTGATGCTGGCGAGTCGGCCCGCGCCCGGGCTGCCTGCGGGCACGTAGCCGTACGCGATGCTGCGGGTGCCTCCGGTGCTTTGTGCATTGGCCAGGGTTTGCGTCTTGCGTGTGATGCGGCCCAGAGCGTCGCGCTGGTAGCGGGTGATGAGGCCGCTGTCTTCGATTTCGCTCAGACGGCCGATGCTGGCCTGGGGGCTGCCGCTGGCGTTGTAGTCGGCTCCGGGCAAGTCGTAGCGCAGCACGCTGGTGCGGGTGATCCCGTTAGCGCTGTGCTGGATCTGCGTGGGGCGGCCCAGCGCGTCACGTGTGATGTGGGTGGCGCGGCCCAGGGCGTCGGTGATGGTTTGCGGCAGGCCCAGGGCGTCGTGGGTGGTTTGGGTGGTGCCTGAGTCTGGGGTGGTTTCCTGCGGCGCGTTGCCCAGCGCATCTCGGGTGTAGGTGGTGGCCACGCCCTTGAAGTCGCTCGCCTGGGTCACGGCGTCCAGGGCGTTGTATTGCAGGGTGGCCGTGGCGTTAGCTGCGTTGGTGATGTTTTGTACGCGCCGCAGAGCGTCCAGGCCCAGAGTGGTGCTTTGACTCGTGCCGTCCACGTTCTGGGTGGTCTGGGTCAAATCGCCGTTGGCGTCGTAGCCGTAGCTGGTGGTGGTGCCGCCCAAGGTGACGCTCTGCACGCGGTTAAGGCTGTTGATGCTGCGCGCGAGCTGCCAGACAGCTTGACCCTGCTGGGTGATGGTTTCCTGCACGCGGTTGCCCATAGCGTCCAGGGCGTAGCTAGCGCTGGCGCCCCGGTTGTCGCTCCAACCTGTCAGGCGCTGGGCGGCGTCGTATTGATAGGTGATGACGTGGCCGTGGGGCAAGGTGGCGGTGGCGACCTGGCCGCTGGGGCGGTAGGTCAGCGTGGTCACCAAGCCGCCTACGGTGCTGGTCAGCATGCGGCCACGCGCGTCATAGGTATAGAAGGTGACGCGGCCGTTGGCTGCCGTGTGGCTGAGCACGCGCCCGGCACCATCGTGGGTGTAGCTGTCGACCTGGCCCAGGGCGTTGGTGGATTGGGTGAGGTTGCCTGCGCTGTCGTACTGGTAGCTGGTGACGGCACCGTTGGGAGCGGTCTCGGTGGCTACCAGCCCTGAGGGGTGATAGGTCCAGTGGGTGGTGCGCGAAACGCCAGTGGAGCCGGATGCAGTGTCAGTGACGGTTTGCGACAGGAGGTTGCCCAGACTGTCGTAGGTGTAGCTGGTGACTCGGCCCGGCTCGGTGATGGTGACGGGCAGGCGCCATTGGGGGTGCCATGTGGTCTGCTTCAACCGCTCTGTAGGCTGCCCCAGTGCTTCTGTGGTCGTGAGGGGTAAGCGGCGCGTCACGTCCCACTGAAACGATTTGGTGATGCCTCGGTAGTTAGTTTCTGATTCGATCAGGCCCAGTGAGCTCTGCACTCGGCTGGCGGCGTCGGGCTGACCCAGGGGATCGGGGGTACTACCGCCCAGCACGGCCAGTTTGCCGGCCTGGGTGCCATAGGTAAAGCTGCGGGTGGTGCCCAGAGGGTCTGTGACTGCCACAGGACCAGTGCTGACGCTGGGGTAGCTGGCTTGGTAGTGCTGCACGCCCCCGGCGAGTTCGGTGCTGATGGCTCGGCCCAAGGCGTCATAGGCGAACGTGCCCCAGCGGTTGCCGTTGGCGTCCTGAATGCCGGTGAGGGCTTGCGGATAGCTGGCGTTTTCGTAGAGGAACACGCGGGCCGTGCCGTCGGGGTAGTCCACCTGTGTCAGTCGGCCCGCGCTGTCGTAGTCATAGGTTGTGACGTGGTTTGCCGGCGCGGTGAGGGATATCAGTTGCCCGGTGCCGTTGTAGGCAAGGGTCAGAATCTGGCCCAGAGGGCCGGTGATGGTGCTCAGGCGTGCAGACGCATCGTAGGCGTAGCTCGTCTGCCAGCCGTTGCGGGCCGTGTGGGACAACAGTTTGCCGGAGCCGTCAAAGACGAGGGTGTCGTCCTGGTCAGCGCGGTGGTACACCCATTGGTTGGAGACATTCAAGTTCAGGCTGTCGTTGTGGCCCTCGGGGGTCCACGCGCTTGTGCCTGTAGCCCGGGAGAAGGTGCGCACATAGCCTTCGCCGGTGAGGATCGAGACGGTTGTCCCGCTGGAGGTGGCGCGCTGGCTGAGTTCGATGTCGTGGTTGTGCCTCCAGGCCTTGCCCATCGTGGAGAAGTGGGATGAGTTGTCCAGCCCCCAGGTGCTCAGGTAGTGGCGTACGAAGCGCAGCCCCGTGGGCTTGAGGCTCAACCAGTCAGTTTCCGTGCGTACTTTGGCGGCTTGGGCGGGGGCAATAGGAGCGCCGAAGCTGGAGCCGCTGGCGCCGCAATTGCCTGGCGGGCCGTCGTCAGGCGGAGGTCCCGACGTGGGTGGCTCCGGGGGCATGGGAGGCACCGGAGGTGGCGGCTCTGCGGGAGGCGGGGGCTCTGCGGGGGGCGCCGGCTCTTTGAGGCACATGCCATCAACGCGGGTTTCGTCGGCAGCGCACGGGGTCTCGCATTGACCATTCACTTCTTCGAGACCCGCATTGCAATAGCAGGCTTCTTGATAGCCTAGTTGCGATCCTGGTGGGCAAATGGCTGGTCTTAGCCAGCCATAAACATGCGGCACTCCGTAGCCTTGGCAATAAGGTCCCGCGTGACACCAAAGTCCATTGGGCTGAGGCTCCACAACAAGAGGATCGAGCCCACCTGGACTCGCATATCCCCCGCATCCACCAACTAAGGTTCCCAGAGGAGGGACATGCGCTGGCCAACTAGCTTCGCACGACTGACGAGTCGGCGGAAATGCTGCAGTAGCTATAGCTGGTGCAGTGAGGAGCAGAACCCAGATAAGCCCGAAGATCGTGTGCAAACGAATTCGCCTTAAGCAGAAACGGGACTTCATCCGAATGAACTGATAGCGACGCATTGGCTTCTCCCTCCAATTTTTTTGTTTGTTTAACCAGGCCAAATTTAAGCAACCGGTATTTCACAAGCCTGCTGCAGCCCCTTTGATGGAGAGGTGATTTCTCGCCCTCACTTGCTCATCCCCTGCCATTCGCATTCGCGGCACAACAGTTCGACTTTCATTGGCCGATGTGCGGAAAGCGCTGTTTGACGGAACGTGCCCATTGCATATTGGTGGTGCATCCGAGAACTGCTGCCCGGAAACGCATTCGCGATATGTCCGTAGATCTAAGCAAGTTCATCTTCTTGAACGCAGCTACTTCCCGCCCGGCGAGCAGCATTTTTGACGTTCTAAAGGAACTTCACCGCAACGTTAACCGCTTTCAGCGGTGACACGTCGACAAAGTTCCTGCTCTTTTGCTCGTTTTTGGTACAAATTGCTAGCTTAGGGGTCATTGGCTGGATGATTTGAATAACCATGTCACTGCTTTTAGAGCGGCGGACTTATCTTCGGGAGATGAGTCACTAAAGCGCGGTCAAGGCATGGCCGGAGACGGTTACCAACAGCACAAATTCCGTGCTTTTGAAATCGTTGGCGCCAAGCCAGATAGTTGATAGGTAGTGAGCGAGAGTCTGCGAGCTTGCGATTTTGTCGGGCTTCAACGACTGCAAAGTTTCGGATTACGGTCTTCCGTGTCCCCCTGACCGGGAGACCGCACCCGCTGCACAGCAGTCGCATAGTTGCATCCCAAATACAGAGGTTCACAACCGTCAAGTCCTAAAAGTTATGGACCACCGTAGCTCGCGCGTCGGCGCTACGCAGTGCTGCCACCCCCACCGCGCTTTCCCTGCAAGCTGGTATATGGACCTCGGCGCCACATCTAACTGCGCGACCTTGCCCGTAGTAGGAGCTTCCTGGTATGGTCTGAACCGTAATGTTGCGTGCCCACCCAGCGAAACCCCCACAATCTTCTCAAAATCCGGCACGTCTCTGTGCCACCCCAAAGGCGTGCCCGGCGCGTACTCCGCAACTAGTGCATGGACCAGATTGCAGGGGAGTACCCCAATCCATCGCGCCACTCGGTCCCTTAGCCCATGCAAACGTTCGTCGAGCGCAATGCCAGGCTGCAGCCGGTTCGCATCAAAGTCATACGAACCGCCAAAGCTCATTACCCGCCGTCTTGCGAGGTACTGCTTGTATCTCGCCGCATGCAGCGGGAGTGCCTGAATGATCCCGATCAGGTTCTTCTCTTCGGTAGGGCTCAGGAACTCAGGCTGATATACCAGCCCCTCGATGGAGGCTTGCATAGGATCCTCGCCAAACAACATTTCCTGTGTCACAGGCTCCTCCTACTTGAAATCCCGGCTCACTGTCGCCAGACGCCCCAGCATGGGAGACAGGTCCGCCAGCCGTTCGGCAATCAGGTTGCACACATCTCCCTCGCGCTGCCATCGCCCTTTGACAGCCATCAATCGCGACCCCAGCAGTACCTCTCGCTGTGCCTCCTTGATATGCCGCCAGCAAATCACCTGAGTCGCGCCGTGTTCATCTTCAAGCGACACGAAGATCGTCCCCTTCGCCGTCTCTGGCTGCTGCCGTAGCGTCACGATGCCCGCCGTGCGCACAATCCGCCCATTGGGCAAACGGCGCAGTTCCTCGGAAGTCTTGAGCTTGTACTTGTCGAGCTTTTTTCGCAGCAGTGCCATAGGGTGGCTGCGCAGCGTCAGCCCGACTGAGGCGTAGTCCCAAAGCACATCCTCTCCTTCAGGCGCCGCCGGTAGCTCAAGAAGCTCCTCCTCCACAGGAGCCTCCTGCAGTAGCTCAGGCGGCACATGCAGCGCAGCCGAGTCCCACACCTGCTGGCGCCGGTGACCAGACAGCGTGGCGAGGGCGTCAGCCGCAGCCAAAAGCTTCATTTCGTGCTGCTCCAGACGTGCTCGGCGGGCCAGCTCCTCAGCGTTATCGAACGGTCCCATCCGTCTTGCAAGCGTAATTCGCTCAGCACTACCGGTGCGCAGGCCCCGGACCATGTGCAGGCCAAGGCGCACCGCCGGTATCTCAGGTAAATCTTCCAACGAAGACTCAACATCGCTGTACATCACGTCCACCGGTCGGACCTCCACGCCATGGCGTTTCGCGTCCTGCACCAGCTGACTTGGCGAATAGAACCCCATCGGCTGCGAGTTGAGCAGCGAAGCCAGAAACGCTGCGGGTTCGTGCCGTTTGATCCAGCAGGAGGCATAGACCAGCAGCGCAAAACTGGCCGCATGGCTCTCCGGGAACCCGTATTCCGAGAACCCCTTGATCTGCTCAAAGATCTGTTCCGCGAATGCCCGCTCGTACCCTCGCGCAGTCATCCCGTCCACGATCTTGCTGTAGTACTTGCCCAGGCCGCCCTTGCGCTTCCAGGCGGCCATCGCCCGCCGCAAACCATCAGCCTCGCCGGGCGTGAAACCAGCTGCCAGGATCGAGATCTGCATCACCTGCTCCTGAAACACCGGCACGCCGAGCGTACGGCCGAGCGCCGTTTTAAGCGCTTCGCTGGGGTAAGTCACCGGCTCCTTGCCCTGACGTCGGTTGAGGTAGGGGTGCACCATGCCGCCCTGGATAGGACCGGGCCGCACGATGGCCACTTCGATCACCAAGTCGTAAAAGCAACGTGGCTTGAGCCGGGGCAGCATGCTCATCTGCGCCCGACTCTCGATCTGAAACACGCCGATGGTGTCAGCCTTGCAGACCATGTCGTAAGTCTTCGGGTCTTCGGCCGGGATGTCCTGCATGCCGAACTGGTAGCCGCGCCGCAGACTGATCATGTCCAGCGCGCGCCGGATGGCTGACAGCATGCCAAGGGCCAGCACGTCCACCTTGAGCAGACCCGCGGCATCCAGATCATCTTTGTCCCATTCAATCACCGTGCGGTCTGGCATGGAGGCGTTCTCGACCGGCACCATGCGGCAGAGCAATCCTTTGGTAAGGACAAACCCACCGGTGTGCTGCGAGAGATGCCGCGGAAACCCGATCAGTTGGCTGGTGAGCACGATCAGCTGGCACACCTGCAGGTTCTCCGTGGACATGCCCAGCTCATCAAACCGCTCCAGGCGCACGTCCGCACCATCGAACCACTGTTGGCCCTTGGCAATGGCATCCACCGTTTCTAGGTCGAAACCAAGCGCCTTGCCCACATCCCGGATCGCCGATTTCGGCCGATAGCTGATTACAGTGCCCGTGAGTGCGGCGCGGTCTCGGCCATATTTTTTGTACAGGTACTGGATCACCTCTTCACGGCGCTGGTGTTCGAAGTCGATGTCAATATCCGGCGGCTCGTTGCGCTCCTTGGAGATGAATCGTTCGAACAATACCGACATGCGTGCCGGGTCCACTTCGGTGACGCCCAGGCAGTAGCAGACCACACTGTTGGCCGCTGAGCCACGCCCCTGGCAGAGAATGTGCCGTGAGCGCGCAAAGGCCACGATGTCGTAGACGGTCAGGAAGTAGTGCTCGTAGCGCAGCTCGCAAATCAGCGACAACTCGTGCTCGATCTGTCCCTGCACCTTCGCCGGTATACCCGCCGGCCAGCGCCGGCCTGCGCCCTCATAGGTCACCTGGCGCAAGTAGCTCGCCGCCGAGTGCCCAGCCGGCACCACCTCGTCCGGGTACTGGTACTTCAGCTCGTCCAGGCTGAAACTGCATCTGGCCGCGACGTTCAAGGTCTCTGCAAGCAGCTCAGCAGGGAAGGTCTGCGCCAAGCGCAGTCGGGTTCGCAGATGCTGCTCCGCACTGCGCTGCAGCGCATACCCACATTCAGTCAGCGGCTTGCCGATCCGCGTAGCCGTGAGCACATCCTGCAGCGGCTTGCGCGAGCGCACATGCATGTGGACATCGCCCACTGCCACCAGTGGCAAGGCGGTGAGTTCCGACAACTGGCGCATGCGGTGCAGCCACAACTCATCATCAAGCCGCCGCACCTGATCCACGCCGATCCAACACCGACCCGTAAAGTTGTTCAGCGTCCAGAGCCCAGCCGCTTCCAGCTGCGCGTCCGTGCTCTTGCGATCCGGGCACAGCAGAACCACGCAGTCTTCCAGTTCAGTCCCGCTGATGTTGTCGAGGGAGAGGTGGTAGGTGCCCTTCTCAGAAGAGCGGCGCAGCTTGGTGATGAACGCGCAGAGGTTGCCATAGCCGTTCAAGTTCTGGGCCAGCACGACCAGCGTAAAAGCCGCCTCTGATTCTTCCCGCGGCTGGACGTAGAACTGGGACCCCAGCAGCAGCGGCAAACCCGCCGCCTTGGCCGCCACATGCGCGCGCACCACTCCCGCCATGGAACACTCGTCCGTGATCGCCAGCCCCTGGTAGCCCAGTTCTTTGGCCCGCTCCACGAGCTCGTCGGGCGCGCTTGCCCCTCTCAGGAACGTGAAATTCGAGACGCACCGCAGCTCCACATAGTCCGGTAGCGTTCGGGAAGGTCGAATCAGCATGCCGATCTCACGCAAAATGCCCATGCAGGAACCAGGCGGTCTGGTCCCGGGCCAAGCGCTGCTGGAACACCCACAACACGCCGGCATGCGGACTGAGGGCCAGCCAGTAGTCTCGCTGCACGTTGAGCGGCTGAGCATCGGCTTCACCGCTGCTGCGGTGCCACCAGCCGCCCTCGATTCGATCCGGGCCCAGAAGGAGTTGTAGCGGGCCTTGGTAGTACGGCCGGTTGTCCCGCTCAATGAGGCGCAAGGGCTCATCCAAGACCCAACTGGGCAGGGGCATTTCATACGGAGAGGCAGCCTTCTTGCGCGGTGTCTCACATTGCCAGCTCTGCATCCATTCCAGCCGGTGGTCAGCGGACAGGATCGGTTTGCGCACGCATGTCTCGCCCAGCCGCGCTTGAATGCGTTCCAGGGCAAGGTCGGTGCTTGCGCCCTTGCGCAATGTCTCGGGAATGAGGGAGCGGCTCTCTTCAACGACAGGCAAGACTTCAGTAGCCAGAAGTTCGATGTCGCCAGCGGGGGCCGCGAGCTGCACCTTTGCCAGATGCTCTGCAAGAAGCCGCGCCAAGTGCTCCACGTTCTGTGTGGGGTGCGCGGTGCGGACGGTGAGTTCACCGCTGGCGCCAAAATCCTTCGCCCGCATGACATCGTGGCACCACCTGAGCGTGAACGCGGTAACGCCCATCCGCCGTGCTGCAAGCCAACCGCACATCTGTATCAACAGGCGCCGCGTTCCGAACAGCAAGGCCGGTGCCGTCTCGACCCGCGACATCAATTCCAGCCGTGCCTGAAATGTTTCCGGCAGCGTGAGCCACTCATAGACCTCAGGGCGAAGGCCGTACGCTTGGTCCAGGGCCAGGAGCAAAGCCTTGTCAAAACGGCGGCTCAGGCCTCCCCTCGGAAGTTTGCGTACATCGCCCAAAGTGCGGCACCCTACACGGGCGAGCGTAGGCTGGTGCCGAGCCACAGCGGTGAGTACTTCCAGCGGCAATGGATCCAACATTTTGGCCAATGCAGCCCTGAAGCCATCACAGGGAGCATTCGACGAGGCATGGCGTACCAGAGCCAGCGCTGAGGTGCCCGTGGGTGCCCAAGCTATGCGCGCGCCGAGTTCCTCTGCACCGGCTTCAAGGACCTGATGCAGTGCTTCTGTACCGCCAAAGAGACGGACACTTCCCGATACTTCGGCAACGATGGAATCTTCGAGCAGAGCCACCCGGGGGGTGAACTGCAGTGCCCAGATTCCCAGCGACATCGCATCAATGGGAGACGGGCTGGCTGGAAGAGGGATAGGGAGCAATGCGGCCCAATGCCCATGCATCAGTGGCCTCCTTACGGAACGGAACGCCAGACGGTCCTGGCACTGTCTTGAGCCGCGGCGGAATGACTGGCACCAAGTTGCCTGGCATGGCGTGTAAGTACAAAGCCTCATCAAGCGATGCCCCCCTACGCTTGGGAATGCGGACCTCCAATTGCCAGCCTTCAGCAAGAACCACGTGTACTCGCAGGGGCGCCGGAGAGGTGTCGTGCAATGCAGTGGCGGGGCGGAACAAATAAACCGGTGCACCGCACGACTGGGCGTGGATCTGCAGACGACGGATCTGCTCTGGGCGAGCTTGGGGCAGCCAAGCCAGGACGGCGCCTGCCGGATCGGACTTAACGATCTGCTCCGTGGCCCAGAGACGATCCACAGGCGTGGTGGCATGAATCCATACGACCTGATCCGCAGACAAGCCGAGTTGTTCCAGCCCCCCCACATGCGGCTGTTTGGGTGGTGCTATCAGGTACACCCTCCCTCCTTCCGACACGAGGTCAGGAATAGACCGGGCAAGAAGTCGCCATTCGCAAAGTGCTGCTTGGGGCATGAGCAGTTCTGTCAGGCTCTGCGTCGGCCAACCGCCGCCGGGAAGTTCTCTATCCAGCTCGGGAAATCCGGATGGCACTGTCCGCGCTACCGCGTCGCCAACTTCGCCACCGCGCCACACCGCCTCGGCCACATGCCGAGGAAGGGCGCCCGGGTCGAAGGCGCGAGGGGAGGGGGGGGCGGCAAACATGTATCGAGGATCAGCAAAATACTGTATTTATTCACAGTATATGAGCCAAGTTTGAGTTTCGGAATGGCTAAACCCGGAGTCGTTAGCGACGCTGTCGGAATTCGTAGCGCGCGATCTCGGCCCTGAGCGGCGCAGCGCGAAAGTCGCCTCGCAATACACCTTCAGTTCGGTCGGCTATGTTCATGGCCGGCTGCGGTCCAGCGCTCGCAGCTGTTGCGGAATTCGTCCTACCCTAACCCCCGATTGGATTTTTACGATTGGGTTTGCCGGTGGAATCAGGCGCCGGCTGCTAGCGTTTGGGCCCGCTTATGCGGGCCCCTTTTTGCAGTGACGTCCGATCTACCTTATCGGCCCGAATCCGAAATAGGGAGCATTTTTGGGTGTCGCCTCGGGTCGTGCGGCACCGTTTCTCGCATCGGAAGCCGCCGGCTGCGCAGACCGTTTGCGTGGCGTCTGCGCTGGTTCGCTCTTTCCCACATCGCGACGCGGCCCCACCTCTAGGTCTGGAATCATTTGTTCCAGCGCGACCAACCCGTTGGCCATGGCGTCTTTGTACACCCCGTAGGTGTCATCACCACGGGCAATTTCTTTCCACTGATCCTCTCTTACGCGCTCCGTGATGACCCACTCAAATCTCCCATGAGCGGGCTCTGCTACATGGACGGCAAGGAGTCGAAGCACATCGGCCATGCCCGAGCTTAGGTTCATAGTGCGTGTTCAGGAATGTGCCGAAGCCTACGACATAGGTAAGTCGCTGCCTACATCCTTGGATGCATCGGCCAAGCAAACTTGCCGTAGATAACCTACGGAGAGCTTTATGGCAACTGGTAGCCGCACCCTCTGGAAAGGTGCCATTACATTCGGCTTGGTCCATATACCTGTCGGTCTGCACACTGCGGCCACGCAGGATGGCGTGGATTTTGACTGGCTGGATAAACGCAGCATGGATCCCGTAGGCTACAAGCGAGTGAACAAGCGTACCGGCCGCGAAATCACGAAAGAGAACATCGTCAAGGGCGTTGAGTATGAAGATGACAAGTACGTCATCATCAGCCCGGAAGAGATAGAAGCTGTCTTTCCGAAGACCACACAGACCATCACCATCGAGCGGTTCATCGAGGCGAACGAACTGCCCTTCGTCTTCTTGGAGCGTCCCTATTACGTCGCGCCCATCAACAAGAGCGACAAGGTCTATGCACTTCTCAGAGAAGCGCTAGCCTCGACGGGAAAAATCGGTTTGGCCAAGGTAGTGATTGCCACTAAACAGCACCTTGCTGCACTTGTTCCATCCGGCCCTGCGCTGGTGCTCTCTTTGCTGCGATGGGGTGACGAGGTCAAGACCCTGGACAGCCTCGACCTTCCTGCAGCGGGCCGTAAATCCGTGAGTGCAGCGGAGCTCAAGATGGCGACGCAACTGATCGAAGAAATGTCCGGAAAGTGGGACCCTGCCGATTTCAAGGACGAGTTCCGAATTCAGGTCATGAAGCTGGTCGAGAAAAAAGCAAAGGCCGGAAAAGGCAAGACGGTTCTCCAGCCAGAAGAGGAGGCGCCGACGTCCGCAGATGTGATTGATCTCACCGCTTTGCTGCAGCGCAGCCTCAAAGGCGGCGGCAAATCGAGCAGCAAGACGGCTGCCAAGACACCAACGAAGAGGGCGAGCAAAACCGCCTCCACTAAGGCGCCTTCCAAGAAGGCACCCGCTAAGTCCACCGCTCGCAAGGCCAACAACGAGCGCAAAGCTGCTTGATCTTTCCCCACTCAATTTAAGGATCACAACATGCCCGACGACAAATCCAAGAGCGGCGGCCAGGACCGCAAACGCATCAGCCTCACGCAGGACTACGAGGTCCGCGACTGGGCGAAGAAGTTCAACGTGACAACCGAGCAACTCGAAGCGGCGGTTCGCGCTGTGGGCAACGATGCCGCCGCTGTCGAGAAACACCTGAAGGGCAACCGGTGACCCTGTGCGCGTCGCGACGTGGAACATCAACAATGTCAATAAGCGTCTAACGCTGCTACTGGACTGGCTGCAACGCGCGCAGCCTGATGTTGTCGCGCTTCAGGAAATCAAATGCCCAACGTCTGACTTTCCAACTGCCGCGCTGAAAGAGGCCGGGTACAACAGCTTGGTGGTTGGCCAACGCACTTGGAACGGCGTCGCCGTTCTGAGCCGTGGTGCGGAACCTCTGCCGATCGTGACATCCCTGCCCGGTGACACGGCAGACAAAGAAGCGCGCTATGTCGAGGCGGCCATCGACGGAGTATTGTTCGCTTGCCTCTATCTACCCAACGGCAACCCTCAGCCTGGCCCTAAGTTCGACTACAAGCTGCGCTGGTTCGAGCGACTGCGGCGCCGTGCGCAGGAGCTGTGGCAATCCGGGCATCCGGTGGTGCTGTTGGGAGACTGGAACGTTGTACCCACTGACGCAGACATCTACAAGCCGGACAGTTGGCGCAATGATGCGCTGCTGCAGCCCGAGGCGCGTTCCTCCTTCGCCAGCATCTTGGCGCAGGGATGGACGGATGCCATCGGCAAGTTTTGTCGCAAGAAGGTCCTATACACGTTCTGGGACTATCGGCGCAACCGCTGGGAACGCGACGCAGGTCTTCGCATCGACCACATACTGGTTGGGCATTCGCTGAAGCTGCAGGATGCAGGAGTTGATCGGGAAGAGCGAGGCAAGGAGAGTCCGAGCGACCATGCACCGGTGTGGGCAGAACTCACGTTAGAGAAATCACGAATCACCCGAAAGTCGGCCGTCCCTGCAAAGAAATCATCCGGAAAACGGCACGCAGAGCGAGACACCAGAGCTTCTCCTTCCTTCGAGGTCGAACCGCTTGCAAAGTACAAGGCGAAGCGCGACTTCACAAAGACTTCAGAGCCAACGGGTGTCGTTGCCAAACGTCGCCACTCGAAGAGTGTGAAAGAGCAACTGCAGTTCGTGATACAGAAACACTGGGCGTCCCGCCTGCACTACGACTTCCGACTGGAAATGGATGGAGTGATGGTGAGTTGGGCGGTGCCCAAGGGCCCTTCATTCGACCCTAAGGTCAAGTCCATGGCCATCCACGTCGAGGACCACCCCATCGACTACAACACTTTTGAGGGGAGCATTCCAAAAGGTCAGTACGGGGCTGGCAAGGTCATCATCTGGGACCAGGGAACGTGGGAACCTGTAGGTAATCCGCGTGATGGCCTTGCCAAGGGAAAGATCATGTTCCACCTCCACGGCCAAAAGCTCGCAGGCCTATGGGAGCTCGTCCGGATCTCCAAACCTGGTGAGAAGAAGCAAGACCAATGGATGCTGTTCAAAAAGCGCGGCGACGCCTGGGCGCGGCCGAGCACGGACTACGACGTCATTACCGCGCTGCCCGACAGCGTGGTCGAGACGCCGCTGGGACTCGCGGAAGAGCGGGAGGCAGCCATCGGAACGTCGGCATCTGTCTCGGCATCCAGATCTCAATCCGTGAGTAAACCTCGCAAATCCGGCCTGCCGGAGAAGCTGGAGCCGCAACTTGCAACGCTAGTGTCTTCGGTTCCAGAGGGCGATTGGGTCATCGAGACCAAGTTTGATGGCTACCGCATCCTTGCGCGCGTGGAAAACAACGAAGTTCGTCTGTTTACTCGGAACGGCAATGACTGGACCGGGAAGCTTCCACAGGTCGCCGAGGGGGTTGCCGAACTGGGGTTGACGCGTGCATGGCTCGACGGGGAGATTGTGGTCCTGAACGACGCCGGCATACCGGATTTCAATCGGCTTCAAAACGCTATCGACAACGCGCGCTCGCGAGACATTGTGATGTTCGTCTTCGATATCCCGTATCTGGGCAAAGAAGATCTTCGCGGAGTGCCCCTTGCTGATCGGCGGCAGCTACTCAAGACGGTATTCGATCAACGCGAGAGTAGCACCTTACGGTTCAGCGAAGCGTTCGAGGTGGCACCCTCTCAGTTGCTCGGCGCCGCTTGCGACATGGGTCTGGAAGGCCTGATCATCAAGCGTGCTGATGCGCCCTATGTTTCTGGGAGAACAGACAGTTGGTTAAAGCTCAAGTGCCATCACCGGCAGGAGTTTGTGGTGCTGGGATTCACAAACCGCACAGGTGCCGTCAAGGAGGTGGGCAGTCTGCTGTTGGGCTACCACGAGGAGGGAAAGCTCCTGGCTGCAGGGTCCGTCGGCACCGGTTGGGATTCATCCACAGCGGCCGACCTGTATGCCCGATTGGCGAAGCTCGAAGTTTCGAAACCGCCTCTGGATGCCGATGAGTTTAAGCCGGGTCGGTGGTCCAAGCGCAAGGTTGGTGCCGAGCGGTGGGTTCGCCCGTTGATGGTGGTCGAAGTGGCATTTGGGGAGTGGACACCGGACAAACGCATTCGGCATGCGGTGTTTCGCGGAATCCGCACCGACAAGCCCGCCAAGATGATCGCGCGCGAGCGCGCCACAGTGCCCAAGTCTGCTACGGCTTCTGCAAAGGCGATGAAACCGAATGCGGCGACCTCCGTTTCCAGGATCAAGATTACTCATCCCGACCGTGTGATTGATCCCAGCACGGGTTTGCGCAAGATTGATCTGGCGCGCTACTACGAAAGCGTGGCGCAGTGGATGCTTCCGCATCTCAAAAATCGGCCGACGTCGCTTGTCCGGGCACCGACCGGAATAACAGGGCAGCTGTTTTTCCAGAAGCATCCTGAGAGCAAGATGCCGGGACTCAAAGATCTGGATCCTGCACTCTGGCCCGGACACGACGCGCTTCTGGCTGTAAATTCGGCGGATGCGCTCGTTGCCGCGGCGCAAATGAATGTGGTGGAGTTCCACACGTGGAACTCTAAGGTCGCGCGTATCGACCAGCCGGATAGGTTCGTGCTCGATCTCGATCCCGGTGAAGGAGTCACATGGCCCATGCTCCAGGAAGCAGCTCAGCTCACCCGCGTGATGCTGGCGGAACTCGGACTGGAGTGCTGGCTCAAGACCAGCGGGGGAAAGGGTCTCCACGTAGTGGTGCCGATCACGCCGAAGCTTGACTACGCCGATGTGAAAGCTTTCTCGCAAGCGGTGGTGAAGCACATGGTGCGGGTGATTCCCTCCAGGTTTGTAGCGGTGATGGGTGGCAAAAACCGTGTGGGGAAAATCTTCATCGACTATTTACGCAACGGCCACGGACAGACAACGGTGTGCGCCTTCTCTGCGCGATCGCGACCTGGAATGGGGGTATCTATGCCGGTCGGGTGGGAGCAGCTCAACGAACTTAAGGGCGGTGCGCAGTGGACGATTGCAACGGCGCGGGAGTACTTGAGTTTTCAGCAGGAAGACCCCTGGCGAAATATGTGGAAGAAGCGGCAGTCGATTGCGTCAGCGATCAAAACCCTCGAGCAGACCACTAAGAAATCCAAAACGTAATCGAAACCAACTGCGTAGGCGACTTGCGGCGTAGCAATTTGTGCAGGCCAGACGATGTGTCCGTTCCGTAAATCACGAGATCATTGCTGCTTGTTCTTCTGAATGCTGATGCGTCCATCGGCCTCTAAAAAGGCATAGCGTGAATTTTCGATGTCGCAGTCTGCCTCTCTGAGAGCCTGTTCCACATCGCCTTTAGATACGCGGTGCTTCTTTCGAGTTTGCTCGAAAATTACGCCATCCCTTCCAATCAAAATGGCTTCACCTTCCAGCAGCCTCTCCGCAACAACGCTGCGGGCCGTTACGATACCTACCAAAGTATTGAGACCGATCAAAACGAGGCATACCAGTAGGCCTCCGAGAAGAGATTGATCGCTGCCCGTCATGGATGGCCCAGCGGCCTCGCTCACGAGCATGACTACAAGCAGATCGAAGGGCGTGAACTGCCCCACAGTCCGCTTTCCAGTCAAACGCATCATGACAAGAAGAGCTCCGTAGACAGCTACCGCCCGTACTATGAGTTCCAATCCGCTTGTCTCTAAGCTGAGCATCAGATTGCCTTTACCCTGCTACCCCGCACTGCTTTTCTGATAGAGCATTTGAATACGTCATGCAACTGTCTCATAGCCTCGCGTTTGCGCCGCGGCGTTTCTGCCGCGGTACAGTCTTCAGGCACCCACACCTCGTAACCTAGCATTCGGGCATCAGTGGCCGACAACATGACGCACATGTCCGCAGCGAGCCCCACAATGATTAACTCCTGAGATTTCATCTTGCCCAAAAGGTGCTGCAGAGGGGTGGAATGAAATGCAGAATGTTGAGGCTTCAGGATGACCAGATCGTGTTCGGCGGGCGCTAACATTTTAGCTACCTCGCCTCGGTCGCCCGGAAGCGAGCAACAAGCTGAAAGGATGTCTCGAAACTCGCTGTGCCATGTGCCGTAGTTGTCATTTGCATAAATCGCGCAAACGCCTTGTTTAGATAAGCGCGCCTTTAGCTTTGCGATCGAGCGCGCAGCAGTTAATGCTTCTGGGACTAGCTGCGACGCCGTGACGAAGTTGAGAGGGTTGATGACGTCGACGAGAAGCAGAACCTTCTTGCTCATCGGCAGAGGGGTGCGGCATAAACCATTAAGACGCGACAATTTCTACCTTCTTTAGCGCTAGTGCTGGGCATGAAGCAAAGACTTAGATTGCGGGTTTAGACCACCATTCAAACATCGTGCCTCCCTCAGAGCGCCGTGGGTGTAGGTCGAATCCCCAACCGGAGGTCTGCTTTAGCGAAAGGTGTCGATCCGCCAGCCGTCGAATATGCATT
>JBCNOJ010000001.1:0-44093 GCA_039593925.1 Acidovorax sp. | reverse complement strand
GACGCGGCGCTGCGTGAGAAAGCCCAGTGGATCTTGCGCAAGCTGGGCGAAGCGCGCGAGCGCCAGCAGCGCATGGAAGGCGGCCGCATTGTGTGGGCCCATGGCGCCGTGTTGCCTTATCTGGGTGAGCCTTTGAAGGTGGTGCTGGACCCGACCCACGGTTTTGCAGGCAAGGGCGGGGCACTGGTGGCCGCAGGGCCCGAGCAAGGCGCCAGCCTGCACATCGGCTTGCCCCACAGCGCCAGCCCCACGCAAATCCGCGACGCCGTGCAGGCCTGGCTGATGCGCGATGCGCGCCGCCACTTCACCACGCGGCTTGACCACTTTGCGCCGCTGTTGGGTGTGCGCTGGGCCAGCCTGCGCCTGTCGAGCGCCAACACCCGCTGGGGCAGTGCCAAGTCCGATGGCTCCATCCGCCTGAACTGGCGCCTGCTGCATTACCGCCCGGCCATCATCGACTACGTGGTGGCGCACGAGCTGGCCCACCTGCGCGTGATGGACCACAGCCCCCGCTTCTGGGACACGGTGGCCACCGTGGTGCCCGACTACGCACTGCTGCGCAGACGCCTGCATGACGAACCCGCCCCTTTGTGGGATTGAAAGGACCATGACGATGACCCCAGCCAACATTTCTCCCGCCGATGGCTATGCAGGCGACATCACGCCGCAGCAAGCCTGGCAATGGGTGCAAGCCGGGCAAGCCGTGCTTGTGGACGTGCGCAGCGATGCAGAACGCGAGTGGGTGGGGTACGTGCCCGGCGCTGCCGCCTTGGCCTGGAAGCAGTGGCCGGGCATGGCGATGAACGCAGATTTCGACGCGCAGGTGCGCGCTGCCGTGCCCACCGGCACGCCCGCCGTGCTGCTGTGCCGCAGCGGTGTGCGCTCCATCGCGGCAGCGCGCCGCGCCACCGAACTGGGCATCACGGCGTACAACATCCTCGAAGGTTTTGAAGGCGATGCCGATGCACAGGGCCAGCGCGGCAAGCGCGGTGGCTGGCGCTTTCATGGCCTGCCGTGGAAGCAGGGCTGATGGCCTGCGCCTGAGCGGCGCCGTCACGCACGGCCCAGCCGATGGAAAAGGGTTTTTGCCCGCAGGGCAGGCTACTGATGAGATTTGCTATCAAAAAAGAGCTGTGAGCGCTTGAGAATAAAGCGCTGGCAGCTCTTTTGGCTTGAAGTGGCGTAGTTACTTGGCCAGCGGAGGAATGCGCAGCTTCTGGCCGGGGTAGATCTTGTCGGGGTGGGTGAGCATGGGCTTGTTGGCCTCAAAGATCACAGGGTACTTGTTGGCGTCGCCATAGAACTTTTTGGCAATGGCGCTGAGCGTGTCGCCGCGCACCACGTCGTGGTACTGCGCTTCGGGCTCGGGGTTGGTCACCGTCATCTGGTTGTCCACGCTGGTCACGCTGGCCACGTTGCCGCAACACAAAGTGACCTTTTCCTTGGCGGCCTGGGTGGGCGCTGCGCCGTGCACCGTGACCTTACCCTGAGTACCGTCAAACACCACTTTCACATCGGTGGCGCCGAGGTTTTGCGATGCGATGTAGGTCTCTATGGCCTTGGCGGCCTTGGCATTGAGCTCGTCCTGCGAGGGTGCTGCTGCCGCTGCGGGGGCTGCCTGCGCTTCTTTGCCGCCAAACAGCTTTTCACCGGCTTCTTTGATGAAACTGAAAAGACCCATGTGGTACCTCCTAATGTTGCAGAAACGGGACCGGCCACTTTAGCGGCAATGCAGGGCGCTGGCGTGTCGGACGGGCGCGCGAAACGATTTTTCACATTGTCGAGCCGGCGGCGGAGCAGGCACGGTGGGTGCGTGCGGTGTCGCCCTCCGGCCAGCCGCATGGCCAAAACTCGGGATAATCCGCCGCATGACTTTTCTGGCCATCGACGTCGGCAACACACGTCTCAAGTGGGCGTTGTACGACGCTCCCCGCCCTGGGGCTGCGCTCTTGACGCACGGCGCCGAGTTTCTGGACCACATTGATCGGCTGGCCGAAACCAGTTGGGCCACGTTGCCCCATCCCCAGCGCATGCTCGGCTGTGTGGTGGCCGGAGACGCGGTCAAACGCCGGGTGCAGGAGCAAATGGAAATCTGGGACGTCACGCCATCCTGGGTGGTGTCGTCTGCCGAAGAGGCAGGGCTGACCAACGGATACGACCACCCCTCGCGCCTGGGGTCAGACCGCTGGGTTGCCATGATCGGCGCACGCCACCATGTGCTGGCGCAAGGCCCTGCGCGGCCGCTGGTGGTGGTGATGGTGGGCACGGCGGTGACGGTGGAGTGCATCGACACCGAGGGCCGCTTCATGGGCGGCCTCATCCTGCCCGGCCACGGCATCATGCTGCGCGCGCTCGAATCTGGCACGGCCGGCCTGCATGTGCCCACGGGTGAGGTGCGCCTGTTCCCCACCAACACCAGCGACGCCCTGACCAGCGGCGGCACCTATGCCATCGCAGGCGCCGTGGAGCGCATGGTGCAACACGTGATCCAGCACTGCGGCCAGGAGCCCGCCTGCCTCATGACCGGTGGCGCAGGCTGGAAGATGGCGCCCAGCATGACGCGCCCCTTCGAGCTGGTGGACAACTTGATTTTTGATGGCCTGCTGGAGATTGCAGCGCGGCGGTTGGGGAGCTGAGGCTGCCGCGGCAGACGCGATTCGAGAGAAGGGTAAGGCGCAACGCGCCTTACACCGTAAACACGTGCTTAGGGAGATGCACTCTATTCTTCTTCGAGTTCTGCACGCGCCATCTCCACATCCAGCCGCTCCATGGCGTCCGCTGGCTCACTGGCTGCCGCCTTCTCATAGAGCACGGTGGCGTCCTGCATCTTCTTGTCGCCTTCGAGCATGACAAGCGCATTGGCGTATTCGATCATGCCGATGGCCGAGCCCGGGTTGAGCTTGAGCGCTTCCTGAAACAGTTTGAGTCCCGTGTCTTTCTTGGCGCCATAGGTCATGCCGCCGATGAGCGAGCCCACTTTGTCGATCACCTCGGCATGGAATGCGCCCAGCGCAATGCGCGCATCGGCGTGTTTGGGCGACAGCGCAATGGCTTTCTCCAGCGACTCTTTCACCTTGCCGCCCAGCCCCTGCGCCAGCGCCTTGGCCACGCTGATGCCCTGGCTGTAGCGGCCCAGCGCGTAGGCGTGCCAGTACCAGGCGTTGGCGTTGTCGGGCTCCGCAGCGGCTTGGGCTTCGGCGCGTTCGGCCACTTGAGTGAACAGGTCCAGGCGCGTCTTTTCCTTTTGTTCGAGGTAGTTGGCGTAGATCGCCGTGGCCTTGTTGGCTACGGTAATGCCAGCCCCGCCAGCCGCCAGCCCCGCCGCCGCAGCCTTCTCAAAATCGCCGTTGTGAAACAGCGCCCAGGCTTGTAGCACAGCGGCGTCCTTGGGGCACGGCTCTGCATCGCCGCTGTGCAGGCGCGCCCATTGCTTCTTCACGCTGTTGGCGTCAAAGGCATAGTCGCCTGCGTGGGGAAAAGGGGTCCATTTGGGCATGGTGTTGTCTCCTGTCGGTCGTCTGAGATGTTGTTGTTTGGCAATGCAGCGGTTTCAGCCGGGTGGGGCTGCGTAGGCCCCCACCAATTGCAGCAGGTGGGCGCGCTGGCTGCTTTCCAGGTAAGGCATGAGCAGGTTCAGCACATGGTGGGCGCCGCGCATCAGAGCGGCCTGGGCGCTTTCGGGCTCCAGCGCTCGGCGCGGGTCGCGCACGTATTCAAAGCTCAGCCAGTAGGTCAGCACCACCACCATGCTGGTGGCGGTGGCCTCCAGTTCGCGCGAGTCGATGTGCAGGGTGTCGGCGCGGCCCATGCCGTCGAGCATCGTGCGCACGGCGCGGGTCTTGTTCTTGAGGATGGCCTGGAAGTGCGTTTCCAGCCGCCGGTTCTTGGAGAGCAGGTCGTTGAGGTCGCGGTACAAAAAACGGTATTGCCAGATCAGCTCGAACAGCGTGTGCATGAAGAACCACGCGTCCTCCACATTGCGCACGCCATCGGCGGCTGCCAGCAACTCGGTGAGCGAGTGTTCGTAGCGATCAAACAGCGCGTTGATCAGCTCGTCCTTGGCGGGGTAGTGGTAGTAGAGGTTGCCGGGGCTGATGCGCAGCTCGGCCGAAATCAGGGTGGTGGAGACATTGGGTTCGCCGAACCGGTTGAACAGGTCGAGCGTCACTTCCAGGATGCGTTCTGCGGTGCGGCGTGGCGCTTTCTTCACCATGTGTGCGGGCCCCTTCGCGTCGTTGTGTGTCGTTGTTGCAATGTCTCTGGTGGCTACTCTAACCCACGCCGAAATGCTGCACTGCCGCATTTCACGGCGCTGGTCAGATTGCCAGAGCCTCGCTGCAACGCCACGCGCACAGTGTGCTCAAAGCACCAATGCTGCTTGTAGCGCAGCAGGCGGCGTTTGCCAAAACAAAAACGGCCAACACGCAGTGCGCGTTGGCCGTTGTGCCGTCAAGGTGATGGGGGCGGTGCGATGGCGCGCCGCGTGTCCGTCAAACCCGTAGATCAGCTGGCGGACGAATTGCCGGTGCTGCCCTCTGCAGCGCGGGCAGCGGGCTTTTTGGCGGCAGCTTTTTTGGCGGGTGCCTTCTTGGCAGCGGGCTTGGCTGCCGCCTTGGCGGGGGCGGCCTTTTTGGCTGCAGCTTTTTTGGCCGGCGCCTTGGCCGCGGGCTTGGCCGCAGCCTTAGCAGGCGCTGCCTTGCTGCCCTTGGCCAGCGCGTCTACGCGGGCGCTCAGGGCTTCCAGGTCGCGGGCCGAGGGCACGCCCAGTTTGGCCAGCGCCTTCGCCACGCGGTCTTCGAAGATGTTCTCCAGCTTGTCCCATTGGCCCTGCGCCTTGGAGCCGATGTCGCTGGCCATGGTGGTCACGCGGCTGGTCGCTTCGGTGATCTTTTCTTCGGCCACGGCCTGGGTCTTGCGCTGGATGGTCAGACCTTCCTTGACCAAGGCCTCAAACACCTTGCCGCCTTCTTCCTGTGCCTTGGAGAAAGCGCCCAGGCCGGCCAGCCAGATTTGCTGCGCGGAGTCCTTGACGGTGCTGGAGAGTTGGGCGTTGCTCTTTTTCTTGTCGGCGCTGAGTTTCTGCAGTTTCTTGACCATGGGGCCTCCGTGATGGGGTGGGTTGGGTTTGCCGCGGCAGGGATGCCTTCGACGCATGGCCGCACTGTACGCCGCACCGAACGCCAGGTGTAGGCGTGCGATCCTAAAAATGTAGAGCGTGCCATCTAGCCGCCAGGCCCAGGGAGCCTGCAGCGGCGCGGGTTTCTGCTGAATCGGCGCGCGCAGGCCTTGCGCAAGAATGAAGCCATCTCAGAGGAGTTATCCATGCAGTATTTCGTGACGGGGGCAACGGGGTTCATTGGCAAGCGGTTGGTCAAGAAGCTGCTGGAGCGCAAGGGGGCGGTGGTTCACTTCCTGATCCGCAAGGAAAGTGCAGACAAGGTGGCCGACCTGCGCAGCTACTGGGGTGTGACGGCTGCCCGCGCCGTGCCGGTGTATGGCGACCTCACCGCCAAAAAGCTCGGTGTGTCGACGGACGACATCAAGAAGCTCAAGGGCCAGATCGATCACTTCCACCACCTGGCCGCGGTCTACGATCTGGGGGCCGACAAAGAGACCCAGGTGGCCGTGAACATTGAGGGCACGCGCAACACGATCGATCTGGCCAAGGCCATCGATGCTGGCCACTTTCACCATGTCTCGTCCATCGCCGCCGCCGGTTTGTACGAAGGCGTGTTCCGCGAGGACATGTTCGACGAGGCCGAAGGCCTGGATCATCCGTACTTCCAGACCAAGCACGAGAGCGAAAAAATCGTGCGCCACGATTGCAAGGTGCCTTGGACGGTGTACCGCCCCGCGATGGTGGTGGGCGACAGCCAGAGCGGCGAGATGGACAAGATCGACGGCCCTTACTACTTCTTCAAGCTCATCCAGCGCCTGCGCCAGCTGCTGCCGCCCTGGATGCCCACCGTGGGGCTGGAGGGCGGGCGCGTCAACATCGTGCCGGTGGACTTCGTGGTCAACGCACTCAACGTCATCAGCCACCAGAAGGACATTGGCAAGAAGTGCTACCACCTGGTGGACCCGGTGGGTTACCGCGTGGGTGATGTGCTGGACATCTTCAGCCGCGCCGCCCATGCGCCGCGCATGAACCTGTTCGTCAACGCTGCACTGCTGGGCTTCATTCCCAAGAGTGTGAAGAAGAGCCTGATGGCCATGGCACCTGTGCGCCGCGTGCGCAACGCCGTCATGAAGGACCTCGGACTGCCTGAGGACATGCTCACCTTCGTGAACTACCCCACGCGCTTCGATTGCCGCGAAACGTTGGCGGCGCTCAAGGGCTCAGGCGTCTCGTGCCCCAACCTCAAGGACTATGCCTGGCGCCTGTGGGACTACTGGGAACGCAACCTGGACCCCGAGTTGTTCATTGACCGCACGCTCAAGGGCACGGTGGCTGGCAAGGTCGTGCTCATTACCGGCGGGTCTTCCGGCATCGGCTTGGCCGCTGCGCACAAATTTGCAGAGGCGGGTGCCACCACCATCATCTGCGGCCGCGACCAGGACAAACTCGATGAAGCGTGTGCCGAGGCCAAAGCCCGGGGCTATCAGTTCATTGCGTATTCGGCCGACATTGCCGACATGGCCGACTGCGACCGGTTCGTGCAGTTGCTCATCGACAACCACGGTGGCGTGGACTTTCTCATCAACAACGCGGGCCGCTCCATCCGCCGCGCCATCGAGTCGAGCTACGACCGCTTCCACGACTACGAGCGCACCATGCAGCTGAACTACTTTGGCTGCCTGCGCGTGACCATGGGTTTCCTGCCAGGCATGGTCGCCAAGCGCAAGGGCCATGTGGTGAACATCAGCTCCATCGGCGTGCTGACCAATGCCCCGCGCTTTTCGGCTTACGTGGCCAGCAAGGCGGCGCTGGATGCCTGGACGCGCTGCGCGTCCAGCGAGTTTGCCGACCAGGGCATCACCTTCACCACCATCAACATGCCGCTGGTACGCACGCCCATGATTGCGCCCACCAAGATTTACAACAACGTACCCACGTTGAGCCCAGAGGAGGCGGCCGACATGATCGCCCAGGCCTGCATCTTCAAGCCGGTGCGCATCGCCACGCGCCTTGGCATCACCGGGCAGATCCTGCATGCGCTGGTGCCGCGGGTGGCGCAGATCACCATGAACACAAGCTTCCGGATGTTCCCGGATTCCACTGCAGCCAAGGGTGGCGGCAAAGACGCCAAGCCACAGCTTTCGGCCGAGGCGGTGGCGCTGCAGCAGATGATGCGCGGCATTCATTTCTGACGGCCGGCGGCGCTTTGCTGGGCGGTCCGTTGAACTCTGTTACCGGGTCCATGGGGAGGGTGGGATAATCCCCGGCTCTGCCGAGTTGGCATTTCACACAGCCCACCCATGATTCTGGTTACTGGCGGCGCAGGTTTCATCGGCGCCAACTTCGTCCTTGATTGGCTCGCCACTTCCAGCGAGCCGGTCGTCAACCTCGACAAGCTCACCTACGCGGGCAATCTGCACAACCTGGATGGCATTCAGGGCGACCCCCGCCACACTTTTGTGCAGGGCGACATCGGCGACACCGCGCTGCTGACGCGCTTGTTGGCCGAGCACAAGCCCCGTGCGGTGGTCAACTTCGCGGCCGAGTCGCATGTGGACCGCTCCATCCACGGACCCGAGGACTTCATCCAGACCAATATCGTCGGCTCGTTCCGCCTGCTCGAAGCCGTGCGCGCGTACTGGAGCGCCCTGACCGAGGGTGAGCGCGCGGCTTTTCGCTTTCTGCACGTGTCCACCGACGAGGTCTACGGCTCGCTTGCGCCCACCGACCCGGCCTTCGCCGAAACCCGCAGCTTCGAGCCCAACAGCCCGTACAGCGCCAGCAAGGCCGCCAGCGACCATTTGGTGCGTGCATGGCACCACACCTACGGCTTGCCGGTGCTCACCACCAACTGCAGCAACAACTACGGGCCCTACCACTTTCCCGAGAAGCTGATCCCGCTGATGATCGTCAACGCCCTGGCCGGCAAGAACCTGCCGGTTTACGGCGACGGCATGCAGGTGCGCGACTGGCTGTATGTGAAAGATCACTGCAGCGCCATCCGCCGCGTGCTGGAGGCTGGTGCGCCTGGCCAGACTTACAACGTGGGTGGCTGGAACGAGAAGCCCAACATCGAGATCGTGAACATGATCTGCAGCCTGCTCGACGAGCTGCGCCCGCGCGCCGACGGCCAGAGTTACGAGACCCAGATCACCTACGTGAAGGACCGCCCCGGCCACGACCGTCGCTACGCGATCGACGCGCGCAAGATCGAGCGCGAACTGGGCTGGAAGCCCGCCGAAACCTTCGACACCGGCATCCGCAAGACCGTGCAGTGGTACCTGGAGCACGCTGACTGGGTGGCCAACGTGCAGACCGGGGCCTACCGCGATTGGGTGCAGATCCAGTATGCACAGGAGCCTGTGGCTGTTGCGGACGCCAGCGCATGAACATCCTGCTGTTCGGGAAAAACGGCCAGGTTGGCTGGGAACTGCAGCGCAGCCTGTCGGTGTTGGGAACAGTCACTGCGCTTGACTTTGACAGCACCGAGCACTGCGGTGACTTTGCCAACCCGGCAGGTGTGGCTGACACAGTGCGCGCCTTGCGCCCCGATGTGATCGTCAACGCCGCCGCGCACACTGCCGTGGATAAGGCCGAGAGCGAGGCCGACTTCGCCCGCACGCTGAACGCCACCGCCCCTGGCGCCATTGCCCAAGAGGCCGCCAAGCTGGGCGCATGGCTGGTGCACTACAGCACCGACTATGTCTTCGACGGCAGCGGTAGTCGCCCATGGGTCGAAACCGATACGCCCGCGCCCTTGAGCGTGTATGGCCGCACCAAGCTTGAAGGCGAGCAGCTCATTCAGCAATCAGGCGCCCTCTACCTCATCCTGCGCACCAGCTGGGTCTATGGCGCCCGCGGTGGCAATTTCGCCAAGACCATGCTGCGCCTGGCGCAGGAACGCGAACGCCTGACCGTTATCGACGACCAATGGGGAGCGCCCACCGGTGCCGATCTGCTGGCCGATGTGACGGCCCACGCCATCCGGCATCTGCAGCAGCACCCAAAAGACGCTGGCCTGTACCACTGCGCGGCGGCTGGCGAAACCAACTGGAATTTGTATGCAAAAGAGGTCCTGGCGCTTTCTGTAAAAGCGCAGCCAGCTATCAAATTGAAAGCAACCGAGGTTGCCCCCGTGCCCACCTCTGCGTTTCCCACACCCGCCGCGCGCCCGCACAATTCGCGCCTGAACGCCGCCCATCTGCAGAACACGTTCGGCCTGCGACTGCCGCACTGGCGGGCAGGCGTAGCGCGCATGCTTGCTGAAATCCTTTGAATGGCATTCCCCACATGACCCAACGCAAAGGCATCATCCTCGCCGGTGGCTCCGGCACCCGGCTGCACCCAGCAACGCTTGCCATCAGCAAGCAACTGCTGCCGGTGTACGACAAGCCGATGATCTATTACCCGCTCAGCACCCTGATGCTGGCGGGCATCCGCGAGATCCTCATCATCAGCACCCCGCAGGACACGCCGCGATTTAAGCAACTGCTGGGAGATGGCAGCCAGTGGGGCATCCGGTTGGAATACGCAGTGCAGCCGAGCCCCGATGGGCTGGCGCAGGCGTTCCTGATTGGCGAACAGTTCCTCGGCGATTCGCCCAGTGCGCTGGTGCTGGGCGACAACATTTTCTACGGGCATGACTTTCATGAGCTCTTGGGTCATGCGATGGACCGCACCGAGGGCGCCAGCGTATTTGCTTACCACGTCCACGACCCTGAGCGTTACGGCGTAGCGGAGTTTGATGCACAGGGAAAGGTACTGTCGCTGGAGGAAAAGCCGCAGTCACCCAAATCCAGCTATGCCGTGACGGGCCTGTACTTCTACGACAACCAAGTGGTCGAGTTGGCAAAGAGCCTCAAGCCGTCCACCCGCGGCGAGTACGAAATTACCGACCTGAACCGCCTGTACTTGGAGAAGGCGCAACTCAATGTCGAGATCATGGGTCGTGGCTACGCTTGGCTAGATACCGGAACGCACGAAAGCCTTCTGGAGGCGGGGCAGTTCATTGCAACGCTGGAGCATCGGCAGGGGTTGAAGATTGCCTGCCCAGAGGAAATTGCATGGCGCCATAGTTGGATCAATGAGGCGCAACTCACGGCTTTGGCTGCCCCTTTGGTCAAGAGTGGCTACGGTCAGTACTTGCAACGGCTGCTAAGAGAGAAGGTGTATTGATGCGTGCCATTCCCACGAATGTTCCCGACGTGATGATCATTGAGCCCAAGGTGTTTGGAGATGCACGCGGTTTCTTTTTCGAGAGTTTCAATCAGAAAGCGTTTGACGAAGCGACCGGTACATGCCACTCATTCGTGCAGGACAACCACAGCCGCAGTGCGAGGGGCGTTTTGCGCGGCATGCACTACCAGATCCAGCAACCACAAGGCAAGCTTGTGCGTGTGGTTCAGGGCACCGTCTTCGATGTGGCCGTAGATTTGCGCAGGAGTTCATCCAGCTTCGGTCGATGGACGGGAGTTGAGCTGAGTGCTGAAAATCAGCGCCAGCTGTGGGTTCCTCCTGGATTCGCACACGGTTTCCTGGTGCTCAGTGAGAGTGCTGACTTCCTCTACAAGACGACCGAGTACTACGCGCCTGAACACGAGCGCTGCCTTGCATGGAACGATGAAGCTCTGGGAATTGCGTGGCCGGAGGCGGGAGTCTTGCAACTTTCTGCCAAAGATCAGCGAGGGGTATCTTTTCGAGACGCGGAGCTTTTTGCCTGATAAGAGTGCGAGATGCAAAGTATGTCAACCGCTGTTCGTGTCCCGTTCTTCTCCACGGAGTTTGTCAACTCCGACCCATCCTTGCAGGCAGCGATCCAGCGCGTGCTGCGCAGCAATCATTTCATTCTGGGCAAGGAAGTCGGCGCATTCGAGGAGGAGTTTGCGGGGTATTTGGGGGTTGACCACTGCGTCACAGTGGCCAGCGGGAGTGACGCCCTGGAGTTGGCATTGCGCGTGTTGGGTGTGGAGCGTGGTCAATCGGTGATCACCGTGGCAAACGCAGGTTTCTACGGCAGTTTTGCCATTTACGCGGTAGGGGCGACGCCCCTCTATGTGGATGTAGACCCCTCCAGCCTCACACTGTCCGTGAAGGCGCTGGAGGAAGCCCTGCTTCAGCGTCCCGCCGCCGTGATCGTGACGCACCTTTATGGCCAGATGGCTGACATGGTCGCCATCGAGGGCCTGTGCCGGGGTGCTGGCGTGCCTCTCGTCGAGGATTGCGCGCAAAGCCATGGCGCCAGTACTGAGGGGCGAAAAGCGGGCTCTTGGGGTGACATCGCATGTTTCAGCTTCTATCCCACAAAAAATCTGGGCGCTCTCGGTGATGGAGGATGCGTTGCCACCCGGCGCCCCGAACTTGCACGGCGCGTCCGAACGTTGCGCCAATACGGTTGGGAGCCCAAATACACAGTGGCACATCCACAGGGCTGCAACAGCCGCATGGACGAGATACAGGCCGCGGTGTTGCGCTCCAAACTGAAGCGGCTGGATTCTTGTAATGACATTCGCAGAAGCATCGCTGCCCGTTACGCCCGGGCATTTGTCGACGTGCCCTTGATATTGCCGCGCGTCGAAGGGTCCGAACACGTGGCCCATCTGTATGTTGTCCAGACTCCCGAGCGAGACATGCTGCGGGCGCACCTGTTGAAAGAGGGCGTGGCGGCCGAGGTGCACTATCCGATTGCCGACCATCACCAGCCCGCCTATCCGTGCGCCACTAATCCCTGGCGTCTCGACGTGACGGAGCATGTTTGCGCGCAGGCGCTCTCGCTGCCGTGTTTCCCTGGGATGACTGAAGATGCTGTGGACCTTGTGGCGCAGTCTGTGCGGCGCTTTTTCGGGAAAGGTGGGTGACCCTGGTGCTCAGCCTCATCGTGCCGGTCTATCGCAATGAGGGCTCTGTCCCTGAGTTGCTTCAGGCATTAGAACGCCTTGACCAATCGCTGCAGGGCAATATGGAGGCGGTCTTCGTGGTCGACGGCAGTCCTGATCGTTGCTATGAAATCCTGCACGATGCCTTGCCCCGATGCCGCTTTCAGTCACAACTCATTCTCTTGAGCCGGAATTTCGGTTCATTCCCCGCGATCCGGGTCGGTCTGCAAGCGGGCGTAGGACGGTATTTCGCAGTGATGGCTGCGGACTTGCAGGAACCGCCCGAAATGGTTGTGCGTATGCACCAGATATTGGCAGCCGACACCGCCGATGTGGTCGTAGGCGTTCGCGAGGCGCGGGGCGACCCATGGCATCAGCGGTGGCCTGCGCAAATATTTTGGGCGCTGTACCGGCGCTATGTGGTGACCCAGATGCCATCGGGTGGAGTGGACGTGTTTGGTTGCAATCGGGCTTTCCGCGATGCGCTTCTGAAATTGGAAGAGCGCCACAGTTCCTTGGTGGCGCAGATTTTCTGGCTGGGTTACCGGCGGGAACAAGTAGGTTATCAAAGACTGCCCCGGCTCCATGGACGTTCCGCGTGGACGTTCAAGCGCAAGCTCAACTATCTGTCGGACAGCTTATTTTCGTTCTCTGATTTGCCCATCAAGCTGCTGATGCGTGGTGGTGCCTTGGGCGTGGCTTTTTCTTTACTGGTGGGTGTTGTGGTTGCCATGGCCCGGCTGATGGGGGCGATTGCTGTTCCCGGCTACACCATGATTATGTTGACTATTGTCTTTCTTGGGGCTTTGAATATGCTGGGCCTCGGGATCGTGGGGTCCTATGCCTGGCGGGCATATGAAAACACCAAACAACGTCCGCTTGCTGTGGTATTGCGAGCCCAGTCCTTCAAATCGGTGCGGGCGGATGTTGCCTGATGGAAATGCTTGATGAGGAACAACGTGTTCATCCATCCCCAAGCTCTTTGCGAAAGCCCTTGTATTGGATCCAATACGCGTGTGTGGGCATTTGCGCACATCTTGCCGAGCGCCCGCATTGGTGCGGACTGCAATATCTGTGACCACGTGTTCATCGAAAATCAGGTGGTCGTCGGAGATCGTGTGACAGTCAAGTGTGGCGTTCAACTCTGGGACGGAGTCAGCATTGAGGACGATGTTTTCATCGGGCCCAATGCCACCTTTTCCAACGACATTTTTCCGAGGAGCAAGCAGCATCCTGCCCAATACGCCCGCACAGTTGTGCAGAAGGGGGCATCCATTGGTGCCAACGCCACGATCCTCCCGGGCATTGTCATAGGCGCCAAAGCCATGGTGGGTGCTGGCGCAGTTGTGGTGCGCGATGTGCCTGCTAGAGCAATTGTTGTAGGTAACCCAGCTCGTATCGTCGGCTATGCAGAGGCCTCTTTTCAGGTGGGAGCTGCGGGTGGGAATACTGCTCAAGCAGCATCCCCTCCTGATCAGAGAGTAAGTGCGACCGGGGTTCGTGGCGTCACTTTGCATTCTTTGAAGAACGTCGCTGACATGCGGGGCAGCCTGACAGTCATGGAGATGGAGGACAGCGTTCCCTTCGCTGTGCGTCGGTCTTTTCTGGTCTATGACGTTCCCAGTGAGGAGATTCGGGGGGAGCACGCGCATCGCCGCTGTGCCCAGTTCCTTGTTGTCGTCAAAGGTCGGGTTCACGCTGTGGCGGACGATGGCAGCCGCCGCGAGGAATTCATTCTGGATCGACCAACCTTGGGCTTGTATCTTCCTCCCATGACATGGGGCGTTCAGTACAAATATTCCCCCGATGCCGTATTGCTGGTACTGGCTTCAGAGCACTACGACGCTGAAGATTACATCCGCGACTATGAGGAATTTCTTCAGGCGTCAGCGGTCTTGTCTGGGGCCCGGTAAGCCTCTCGTGAACGCCTGGAAGAAAACAAGCGATCAACTTCCAGTGGGTGGGTGGAGGCGGTTTCTCCTCTCTGGTGCCTTCAATACCCTGGTGTCGTACGCACTGTATCTAGTGCTTCTGCGCGCCTTCGCGCATGGTGTTGCTTACACGATGGCATATGCCGCTGGCATTGTGCTGGCCTACGTGCTTTTTCGATGCTTTGTCTACGAGAGCCGGGGTGATCGATGGAGCGTTGCATGGGTGGCCCTGGCGTACGGGGTTCAGTACCTCGTGGGCTTGGGCTGTGTGCATCTCTGGGTTGCCTTGGGCGGCTGGGCCGTCGTAGCGCCATTGTTTTCTCTCGTCATCACGACTCCCATGATGTATCTCCTCAGCCGAAGGATCTTTGCTCGGACGAGGGATCACTGACCCGTATAAGGGCGTCGCAACGCGAAGAATGGTTTTTCAATGGCATGGTAGCTGGCGGCTGCGATGGGTAGGAATCCCATGAAGCACAGGAATGCCCACATCAAACCCACATAGAAATTGGAAATGTCCATGATGTGCTCATGAATAAATGCCGCCAGATCGAAAACGAAGAACATGTGCAAAAGGTATATGGAATAGGAATACTCGCCAACCTTTCCCATGAACCTTGAAACACTGCCTTCCAGGAATCTCCATCGTTTGCTGTCGTACCAGCCAATCAGGCATGCGAAGGCCATTCCTTCAATGCAGCTCATGAAAATCCACAAGGGCTGTGGAGATGGATACCCCGGCGAACGCATGAAACCACCATTGGCATCAAACCACCAGTAAAAGGCGAGAAAGCAGAAGGCGGAAACACCGAAAGCCCTGTTTCCCATGCGCTGGCCCAAGTTGATGCGGTGGGCCAATATGCCGAGCGTAAACTGATCAATGCGACCAGCAATGGTGAAGTAGGCTTCGTGCTGTACGCTGCCTTGACTTAGATAAATCGCGCCGCGCAATGCAATGGCCATTGCCACGAGCGTCAGTGCATGCCATGGCGATCGAGAAATGATGGCCAGCAATACGGGCAGCAGCAAATAGAAATGGAACTCAATGGTGATGGACCAACCTCCGTTGGGCAGGCTAGGGAAGATGGCACCTTTGACGACCGAGCGAGCAAACTCCGCAATCTGGGGGGGCGTCGCATCGTTGACCATCAGCATGACCAGATTGACCAGAATGACCGCCAGCATCAGAGGTGCCAGCCGCAGTACGCGATTCCACAAGAACTGTCGATAAACGATCTTCCTGCCATCCAGAAGCTTGGCGAAGAGATAGCCACTGAGCGTCATAAACAAGGCCACGCCGACATGACCTTCATCGAAAACCGCAAGTGGAAAAAAGGCAGGTGCTTGTGCGAAGGGAACAGGGTAGCCCGATTTGAAATGAAGAAAATGCCAACTGAAGACGAGCAGTGCGGCCAATGCGCGGAGATGATCCAGCGCGACAAAATGGTGACCGGATGTTGATCTCATTGGGTTGGCTTGGAGAGCGTGGGGCGTGCGCGCATTGCCTCATAGAGGGCATTGGAGCCAAATGCCGTGTTTCGCGGGTCAAACGAGAAAATGTTCGGTGACCGTTCAACTGCCTGGTTGTCCCAATAAGGCTCAAGAAAAAAACTGAGAAAGGATGCGCCCCGCAAGGCATGCGCCGAAAAAACCTTTTGAAGCTCTTTGGATGTCATTGGCATGAGGGGGTGAAACTCCGTGATGCCATAGCCCGAATGAGTTGTACGGCGCAGCCATTGATGAAACGAGGGGCCATAGGAAGCCTCGCCATACAAGCTGACGCCGGTGCGCAGGGGCAGCAAATTTGCGAGCGAGGCATCAACGGCGAACTTGTTCGCGTCCCAACTGGGATTGCTATAGGGCAACAGCTGATGCGTATATCTGGGAATTGAGCCCAGGCAGGAGTCTTGCAGTGTGCGGTCGAAGTGGCGCAGGTAGGTCACGATCTGCAGCTCACGAAACTCATGCCATAAAGGCACCAAAGGGTTATAAAACAGTGAGGCTTGATCCAACGGTTGATCGATGGCCGCCTCGATATCCGGCCCTGCTTCATAGCTGCGAGGTAGTGGGTGCTGCAACTGTTGCAGGGGTGTGCGTTGCTCTCGGTCCATCACAGCGATCTGGCGGTGTCCCAGATGCGTCAGGCGGTTGGGCGTTAGCTCCGCATAAATGTCGATGCCATGAAGTCCCGGTTGCATGCGCCTGAAATCCACATCCAGGCGCCAGCCCGTATTGGCATGTCCGAAAGCGGGTTTGGCCTCCAGTACATCTCTGCGCGTCAGGTGAGCGGTCGTGGTCCCGGCGTGTTTGCCATTCACGTAGACATGGATGCGCGGCGCCTTGGTTTGGGGGGCATACAACCAGCCGGAAACAGGAAACGTACCGTGGGCAAAGGAATCTATGTGTTCCTCATACTGCTTCAATGCGTCTTTGCGGACATTCTTTGCAGGAGGGGCCACGGCATCAAACGCCGTGTAGCGGGTGTTGAGTACATGATTAAGCTTCTCCACCGAGACAAAACGGTCTCGCAGAAAGCTCTGGAATCCTGATATGGACTGCGGACTGTAGTCAGTCACGGCATAAGCGCCGGAAAACCCCATCCCAGTCTCAAACGCGGGAAAAAGCTGATGCAGCTCTCCCAGGATCGTGATGCCCTTGATCTTCTCAAGATCCCTCGCCGGCATCTTGCAAATCTCATCGGTCAGCGCTTCAAAGGCCAGGGTGCGATAGCGTGTAATGCCATTGTCTGTGGAGGCCACAGACCAGTTGTAGATGGGGGCGCCGTAATACGAGTCTTCAGGCAACGCTCCACCATGGGACTGGGCAATGTTGGCGGGATCGCGCGCTAAAGTCTTTTCGAGCGCCGAGTGTGAAGAGAAATGGGTTGAAAAAAAATAAAGTATGAGGGGGCGCTCTGAGTCGCGAATTGTGCGTGCCACTCGTTGGACGCGTGCAGGGTCAATTACCCAGGACGCACCCTCCCGTCGGAAGAGTTGCATCAAGGGAACGGGCAACGTATAGCCAATGGAGTAACTCTTGAGCCAAGTTGCGTCCAGGCGTTGTAGGGTGGCCTCCAGCAAAGCAGCTGCCGAGCCGTGCGGGCCCGTGCAGGCTTGCTCCAATGGCGCCCCAGAAGTCTGTTCGGGCAGTTGAATGCATGTGTCACTCACTCCAACCATGGGCGCGAGCAGCATCCGGCCGTTGCGGTGCATGGGCGCCATTGAAGGATCGTGACTGACCAACAAAGCAACGCCAACGGCGCCTGCACCAAGCACAGCGCTCGCTGCAAGCCAGAGAATCCAGGGCAGACCCTTGGATGAGAAAGGAGGGGGCATTGGGGGGGGCTCTATGCGATGCAGCCCGGTAAAATCCGGGCTTCTTCATCCAGGATACGCAATGTGAATGGTTACAGCTGGTGCGGGTGACTACACTCCTCCCCGAAGTGGTTGCGGCATATCGCCGATACACGGGGCCAGATGGCAAACCATCTCTCATTCATGATGACCGATACTATTACAACTCTTGGTGAGGCCGCCGCTGCCGCGCAAAGCGATATGCAAGCGCGTCCACTGCTGGGTGAGCTACTGGTGCAGTTTGGCAAACTCAGTGCGCGTGATCTAGAGCGAGCACTGTCTGCGCAACATGAGTTGGGCGGCTTGCTGGGGCGTGTGTTGGTACGACTGGGGGTGGTCTCCGAGGCTGACGTTGCTCAGGCGCTTTCTTCCCAGCTGAATATCCCGCTGATTCGGGTGGACGAATTTCCTGCGGTGATACCAGAAGTCCCTGGTTTGGCTGCCGATTTCTTGAAAGCACACGCTGTTTGCCCGCTCCGTGTGGAAGGTGGTGTTCTGCATGCCGCCATGACCCTGCCGCAGGACGCGTACCTCATCAAGGCGTTGCGGTTGGCATCCGGCTGCAGCGTGCAGCCCTACCTGGCCCTTGAAACCGATGTCGAGACGGCACTGGACGAACCGACCGAAGTAGAAGAAGGCTCAGACGGTCTGCAGGACATGGGCGATGGTGGGGACTTTGTCGAACACCTCAAGGATTTGGCGAGCGAGGCTCCGGTCATTCATCTGGTGAACGCAATCATCGGAAAGGTGACGGATCTGAGGGCGTCGGATATTCATCTGGAGCCGTTTGATGACGGCTTGCATGTGCGCTATCGCATCGACGGTGTGATTCATCCCGGAGAAGTCGTGCCTGTCCGCATGAGCGCCGCCGTCAATTCGCGCGTCAAGCTCCTGGCGCATCTGGACATTGCAGAGCGTCGTTTGCCTCAGGACGGGCGGATCAAGACCCGCGTCAAGGGGCGTGAACTGGACTTGCGTGTTTCCACCGTGCCTACGGTACATGGAGAAAGCGTCGTCATGCGGGTGCTGGATCGCGCCAGCATCCGCCTGGACCTCAATACCATGGGATTCGAGGTTGATACGCTGGCACGATTCAACGAACTGCTGGCGCGCCCGCATGGGATCCTGCTGGTCACGGGGCCTACGGGGTCCGGCAAGACCACCACGCTTTATGCCGCGCTGGCCAAGATAGACGCCTCCGAGCAAAAGATCATCACCGTGGAAGACCCGGTGGAGTATCAGCTGGACGGAATCAACCAGATCCAGGTGCATTCCCAGATCAATCTGACCTTCGCTAATGCCTTGCGCTCCATCCTGCGCCAGGACCCGGACATCATCATGATCGGGGAAATGCGAGACGGTGAAACCGCGCAGATTGCAGTGCAGTCTGCATTGACAGGGCATCTCGTGCTCTCCACGCTTCACACCAACACGGCAGCTGGCGCTGTGATCCGTATGCAGGACATGGGGGTGGAGCCGTACCTCATCACTTCGGCCGTCAATGGAATCCTTGCGCAACGTCTTGTGCGTGCGTTGTGCTCACATTGCAAACAGCCTTATCACCCTGATCCCGGCTTGCGTGAGAGTACCGGGCTGGCGCGATTCTGCCCTCCCGATCGTCCTATCTACCGTGCGCAGGGGTGCTCACACTGCCGAGACACCGGATACCGTGGTCGTACGGGGATTCATGAGCTGTTCGTGCTGGACGAGCCGATCCGGCGGGCGATTATTGAAGGCAAGGATGCCAACACATTGAACGACATAGCTGCCCGCGGGGGGATGCTCAGCTTGTTCCAAGACGGGCTGCGCAAAGTGGCGGATGGCATCACAACGCTGGATGAACTGGCGCGCGTCACGCAGGATCAAGCTGATGCCTGACTTTTCCTGGCAAGCGGTGTCGGCGGCCGGAAAGGTCGAAAATGGGCAGATGACAGCTTCCAGCGCAGCAGGTGTGATGCGCTTGCTGCAGGAGCGTGGTCTCACTCCACTGAAAATTGACAGCGCGGTTGATGTTCCTGCTGGAAAGCCCTATACCGTGGCCGCGCCCAATGTAGGCCGTGCTGGAAAAGGGCCAGTCACTTCGGCCGACGTAATGGCGCTGACGACAGAACTCGCCATCATGCTGCGTGCAGGGCTGGCTTTGGACAACAGCCTGCGAGTACTCATAGAAATGAGTCATAAAACCAGCGTCCGCAGCCTTGTGCAAGGCATTCTTGACGCGGTCAAGGGTGGGGCGCCGTTGAGCCGGGCCTTGACGGCACACCGGACACTCTTCTCGGATTTCTACGTCAACATGATCCGCTCTGGCGAGGCAAGCGGGCAGATGTCGGCGGTGCTGGATCGCTTGGTGGAACATATGGAGCGACAGCGTGCGCTGCGCGACAGCGTGATTTCCGCGGCGATCTATCCTGCCATTCTGCTGGGCGTCGCTGTTCTATCTCTCATCGCCATGCTGGGCTTTGTCGTGCCACAGTTCGAGAAACTTTTCACCGACATGGGTGACGCACTGCCGGCTCCAACGCGCTTGGTAATGGGCATGGGTCAGGTCTTCACGCAGTACGGGCTCTATATTGCGGTGGCAGTATTTGTCGGAACAGCGCTGGTGTTGCGCTGGCTGCGATCACCCTCGGGGCGCGCTTGGTGGCAGGGGGGGCTGTTGAGGCTGCCTATCGTTGGTGGGCTTGCGCTTAAGTATGAGCTCACATTATTTACACGGTCGCTCGGAACTTTGCTGGGCAATGGAGTGCCTATGCTCACGGCGCTGCACATTGCAACGGATACCGTCGCCAACCTCACTCTACGTAAGTCGCTCGCGCGCGTGGCGCCCATTGTCAAAGAGGGTGGCCGGGTTGTTCAGGCAGTGACAGCCGCGGGTATTTTCGAGCCTTTGGCGATCAACCTTATCCGTGTCGGAGAAGAAACGGGGCGTGTAGGCTCGATCATGCTGGAGGTGTCGAACATTCTGAATCGAGAGGTCGAGACGGGTATTAAGCGGTTGTTGACCATGTTGGAGCCAGCGCTCATTCTCGTTCTTGGGGTGCTGATTGCAGCCATCATTGTTTCCATTCTTCTGGGCATTCTGTCAGTTAACGATCTGGCGGTTTAAACACAAAACATGCAAGGACATTCCCTTATGACACAACATAAAAAATCCACGAAATTTGCCTTGCACTCCCCAGGCGCCAAGCGGAACCGTGGCTTCACACTGATTGAATTGTTGGTGGTGCTTGCCATCCTCACGATGCTCGCAGGCATTGTCGGCCCCAAGGTGCTCAACCAACTGGGGGGTGCCAAGTCCAAAACCGCGGCTGTGCAGATCTCGGATCTGGACAAATCGCTCGAACTCTTCAAGCTGGATGTGGGGCGCTACCCCACAACGGAAGAAGGTCTCCAGGCGCTTGTGCAGCGCCCCGGATCCGTGAACGGATGGTCCGGCCCCTATCTCAAGGGTGGGGTCCCTTCTGATCCATGGGGACATCCCTATAAGTACGCGAATCCTGGTCCCAACGGGGGCATCGAGGTTCTCTCCCTGGGCTCTGACGGGGCTCCCGGCGGAGAGGGCGAAGCTGCAGACATCCGTAACACCCCCTGACATCTTTGAGTTCTGGGGCAAATGCCAAACGCTCGCGGTTTTACGTTGGTCGAACTTCTGGTCGTCTTTGCCATCATGGCGTTGCTGATCGGCGTTGTGCCCTTCGCCTACAGCAGTGCTAGAGAGAGTGCCCACTACCGAGACACTGTGCGCGGCATTCTCAGCGACATGCGCAAGGCGAGGCAGGCAGCTAGAACCCAGGGGCGTGAGATGCGGTTCGTTCTCGATCTGGATCGGCACCAGTACGGTGTGGAGGGAGAGCCGTTTCGGCCCTTGCCGGACATCCTCGATTTTCGAGCCATGGTGGCAGACAGCGAAATGCACAGTGGGGTCGCTGCCATCCGGTTCTTGCCTGATGGCGGCGCCACCGGGGGGAGTGTGCAGGTTCTACGCAAAGCCGGAACTGGCGTGCAGCTGCGGGTGGATTGGCTCTCGGGCCGGGTGACCCAAACTCCTTTGGCTCTGCAATGAGTTTGTCGGTGCCGCTTGGCCGCCAGAAGGGCCTGTCTCTGCTTGAGATACTGGTGGCCTTCTCCATCATGGCAATGGCATTGGGGGTGTTGTACCGTGCCACGGGGAGCAGCGTTCGTTCTGTGTCCATCATAGATGCTACGCAGCGTGCCGCCTCTCTCGCGCAATCACTGATGGCCTTGCGTGATGCCGTGCCTGCTTCTGGCTGGATTGATGCGGGCGAGACCGCAGGGTTCAAGTGGAACATTCGGAGTGCGCCCTACCAAACCACTGTTACCAACCCAGCCGTTCCGCCACTGCACGAGGTGGTGATTGGAGTGCGCTGGGCCGATGCAGGGGTGGAGCGCAGCATACAAGTCACCACCTTGCGTCCAGAACGCAGTCCATTGCCCGGAGGTGCTGCGCGATGAGTCGCCATGCCTCGTTCAGCAGAGGATTCACCTTGGTGGAACTGCTGGTTGTGATGACCCTGCTGTCGTTGATGGTGCTGGCAATGGCCTCATCTTTGCGAACGGTTGCGCAGAGTCAGGAGCGCGTTGATTCCCGGCTGACTCAAATCGACGATTACCGGCTGGCGGTTGGTTTTGTTCGCGACACATTGGGGCGCATTTCAGCGCGCAGGCAAGGGCGCGCCGTTGATGAAAACAGTAGCCCCTATCTCTTTGTGGGCGCGCCCGACTCGGTCGCTTGGGTGGGGGTTATGCCTGCCCGTTACGGCAGCGGAGGCCGTTATTTCTTCCGGCTTGGCATGGAGGCAGTCAATGGAGGGGGGGCACTTGTGCTGCGCTTCATTCCATGGGATTTGGAAGCCGTCACCTTGCCAGACTGGTCGGCTGCCGACAGCCGCATTCTGGCAGACGGTGTCCACGGCCTTGTCATGCGATATGAGAATGAACGCGAAGAGCCCCCTGTCTGGAGCTCGGAATGGGTAGATGCAACTGCATTACCCGCACGCATTGCTCTTGACGTTGCTACTGCCGCCGGAGATTGGCCCACGTTGGTAGTGCCGCTGCGCAAACTGCCGCTTACCGATGGCGGTGGCGGCGAATTTTCCGTTGGCGGAGGAGGCCGCCGGTGAATCGAACCCTTTGGTGTCAGCGTAGCAACGGAATGGCGCTGGTTGCCGTGCTTTGGCTCGTTGCTGCACTGAGCATCATGGTCATGGGCCTGGTGCAGAACCTTCGGAGCGAAACGCGTCTTGCCAGCCAAGCCCGGCAGGCGGCTGTGGCCACTGGTCAGGGAGACGCGGCCATTCACATCGTTTTGCAGGAAATGAAAGCCCGCACCCTGCAGGGGCAGCGCCAGCAGCAACTTGAAGTAGTGCCGGTTATTTACGGCGGGCAAGAGATCGCGGTTGAGGTTCTCCCCATCAGCGGGCTGATCAACATCAATGGTGCAGGCGTGCCGTTGCTGACCCAGTTGCTTACCGTGGCGGGGATGCCTAACAATGCCGCGCAGGCGCTAGCGCAAACCTTTGTTGAAGTCCGTTCCAGCCGCGATGCGCGGGGCGCCGGGAGAAACTTCGAAGCCGTGGAGGACCTCCTCCAGGTGCCGGGGGTTGACTATGACCTCTATGCTAATATTGCCCCTCTTTTGACCGCAGATCAGCCGGGCGGCGAAAGAGTCAATGCACTGGCAGCGCCAGAATCCGTTCTCCGTGTCTTGGCCGGTGGTGATGCAGGCAAGGCTGCCAGTATTGCGGCACAACGGGCTTCTGGCGCTACAGGTATAGACACTACCGGGCTCAGGGGCGAGTTCATCGACAGCAACGCTGCCACGCAGCGCTTTCGGCTGACGGCGCGCGTACCCCTCTCTGACGGTGCTGCCGTTTTTGTGGCGCGCAGCGTCAATCTGACATCCACCGCGCGTGACGGTATGCCATGGCACACTTACCGTTTCGATCAACGCCTGCGTGAAGACACCGCGGCTCCCTGAGAATTCTGTTTAATGTCGCCTACTGCTTCGCCGCCCCGATTCTTCGGAATGGATACGCACAGACTGAGAGAAGCCTTCGCCCAAGCTTGGGCGGAGTTGCGTGACGGCCCCATCCTCGATTGGTTTACCCCTGTTCAGCGCATACGCTGGATCCGCGCGAGCGGCACCTCAGAACTATGGCTTGCCGGCGGCGGTCGCCTCATACGCGACAAAGCAAGCGCCGCGAAGGTCGCTGCTCCCTTTGTTGCCATTGAGGTGTCGAACGCCATCGTGCTGCGGCGTCACACCGTGCTCCCCAATTTGGCCCCAGCAGCCGCTGCTCAGGCAATAGCGCTTGATGCCAGCACCCACAGCCCTTTTCCTCCAGAGGAGCTTGTATGGGGTGCGCGCCGTACACCGTCCGCACAGCGGCGCGGCTGGCAGGACGTGGAAATCGTTTTGGCCTCGCGCCGCCTCATTCGGCAGGATTTGGCGGCGCAGCCTAGCGCGGCAACTTTAGAGAACACCGAAGTCTGGTGCCTCTCCGAGAAGGTCGCCGAGCCCATCGTGCTGGCGGGATTTGCTGAGCCGCGCAGGCAGCGCGCGGAACGCCGTGGACGCACACTCAATCTTGCCCTTCTTGCCTGTGCTTTCGCTTTGCTGATCGCCATCGCCGTCTCGCCCAGTCTCCAGTTGCGCGAGCGCGCGCTGGCTGCAGTACAGAGCTACGAGCAGTTGGCCCGCCAAGCGGCGCCAGCCCTCGCGCAGCGCGAATCGCTGGTGCGCTCCGAAGACCAATTGGCTGAACTGCGCGCAATCCTGGGCGAGCAGGCGGACCCTCTACAAGTCGTCGATCTGCTCACCCGCGCTCTGCCTGACGACTCTTCGCTTCTCACCCTGCAGGTGCAAGGGCTGAAAGTCACCCTCACCGGGCAGACTGCAAACTCCGCTGCGCTACTGGAGCGCCTTGGCAATGAACCTGGGCTGCGCGAAGTACGCGCTCCCACCGCGGCAACGCGCCCGCCTGGCGCAACCAAGGACACCTTTTCCATCGAGGCACAAATAGACCCCGCAGCGCTACCGCGGTCCGTGCCTGCCAATGCATCGGAAGGCGAATCTGCCGTACTGCGGCCCGCTTCCGCGGCATCCGCGCCTGCTTCTGTGGCCTTGTCACCCGCGATCACGGCCTCCGCGCCCGCGTCCGCTGCTATCGCATCGCCTGCGGCACAGACACAGTCCAGGCCCTCCAGTCCGAAACCATGAAGATACGCACCCTGTCCCCAGGAGCCATACTCTTGCTGCTCATGCTGGGGTCGCTGTTTGCCGCGCTCTCAGCGGCTGGTTACTACGTCTACGAAAAGCATCAGACGGCAGCTCGGCGCATTGCGGAGCTCGAGCCCCGCCATGCACGCATGCAGGGTCTAAAAGGCAGTGCCAGCGCCCTTGAGCAGGCGCAATCGCAAGCGCAAGGCGTGGTCGGGCAATACGTCTTTCCTGCAGAAACCGACGCCAACCAGGTCGGCAACGCTGCCCAACAACGCGTGCGCAACCTCTTCACCACAGCGGGGCTGCAAATCGTCAGCAGCCAAGTATTGCCCGCCAAAATCGAAAAGAACTACGACCGAGTCCCCCTGGCTGTGCGTGCCGAAGGTGACCTGCTTGCGCTGCAAGGCGCTCTGGTAGGGCTGTCGGGGCAAATGCCCGCTATTGTGGTGCGGGGCATGAATGTGCAGACCGTTGGTTCTGTTCGGGCCGATGCGCCACAGCGTTTGGCGGTGCAGTTCGACCTGTTCGTTCTGCGGGGACATCCATGAAAATCCGCCCTACTGCCGTGCTTTTAGCCGCCAATATTGCGCTCGCCCTGGGTTTGATCGCGCTTTGGCTTACGCCTTCGGGGCAGATCCGCGGCACCTCTTGGGTGGCGCCCGCCGCCGTTGTGCCTGAGATTTCCCCTTCTTTCGGCATTGAGGTCCCCAAGCCTGCAGATGTCAGTCGCTTCCTGGCCGTGCTCGAACGCCCGCTGTTCTCGCCCAGCAGGCGTCCACCCCCGCCCCCTGCGCCCGTCAAGGCAGATGCCCCACCCGAGCCCGACCCGCTGGCCAATATCCAGCTTCAGGGTGTTTATTCCACTGACGATGGAGGCGGGGGGATCTTTGCCCGTGTCGACGGTAAGGACCGTCGCATTGCTGTGGGTACGGCCCTAGGGGGCTGGACTGTCAAGGGAATCGAGGGCCTTAACGTCACCTTCGGGCGAGGAGATGATTCGCGCGTCGTGCGCCTTGTGCCTGCCAAGCTCGCCACCGTTGCGCCCACGCCTACCCTGGGCCGCGCTGCCCCTGCCGCTGGTCAGGCCACAGCAGGACAGCCGGCAGCCGGGCAGGGTCAGGCCACCGGAGACCCCGTGCTACGCCAAAAACAAGAGCAGGAAGAGCGCGCTCGTGCTCGGCTTGAGCGGATGAATGCAGCCCGTGCCGCCAACGGTCTGCCGCCGTTGCCCAGCCTCTGAACACCCACCGTATTTCGAAGAACACCATGCGATTCACCCGACAGATACTTACCAAAGCCCTCATCCTGCTGGCTGTGCCCGGCATGGGCTGGGCCGCCGATCCGGCGCTGCCCGCTGCAGACGGAGGGCGCGCGCCCGCCGCTGTGCAGGAGCCGCGCATCATCAAGGGCAACGATGTCGTCATCGCGCCCCCGCAGCCAACACCTGCTTTGGAGGGGGCAGCCAGTACCTTTCGATTTGAGGAGGCGCCTATTGCAGAAGTCGTGCGCACCATGTTGGGCGACATCCTCAAGGTCAACTACGTACTGCACCCGCCGCTCAACGGCACCATTACCCTGGCCACGCGCACTCCAATACCGGCCGACCACGCCATTTTTCTGCTCGAAAGCGCCCTGCAGGCCAACGGTCTGGCCATGGTGCGTGATGCGCGAGGCTCTTACCACGTGGGTAAGACCGAAGTCCTCAAGAACATCAGCCCCGGCGTCCGCCAAGTCACCGGCAGCAAGGCTGTGCTGCAGCCGGGATCGGGCGCCATCATCGTGCCGCTGCAATACATCGGCGCGGGCGAAATGGCCACCATTCTCAAACCCATGATGCCCGCCGACGCCCTGGTGCGCGTCGACAGCCTGCGCAACGTACTTGTGCTTGCTGGCAACCGCGTGCAGGCGGAAGGCTGGCTGGATATTGTCAATACCTTCGACGTGAATCTGCTCAAAGGTATGTCTGTGGGCCTCTTCCCGCTCAAGCACGCCGATATCAAGGAGGTGGAGGCGGCCTTGCGTTTGGTCAGCGGCGGTGGTGCTGCGTCCTCCGCCTCATCCGGCGCTGCGCCGGGGCAGGGCGCTAGCGCGGCCCCCAGGGCTGCAGGGGGGGCAGCAGCATCCCAGGCGGCTTCCGCTGCGGCCATGCTGGGTGAAGGGAATCCCCTGTACGGCGCGCTGCGCATCATGCCCGTGGAGCGGCTCAACAGCATTCTGGTGGTTACACCGCGTGCAGCTTACCTGGAGGAGGCCCGCCGCTGGATAGAGAAACTCGATCAGCCCAGTGACGGCGGTGCGGAGCCTCAGCTCTACATCTATCGCGTGCAGAACGGCAACGCCCGGCATTTGGCTAGTGTTCTCTCGGGTATTTTTGGCGGCGCGCAAACGGGGGCTGCTGCCAACAGCGGCGTGGCGCCTGGTCTGGCAACCGGTGTGGGCTCAACGTTCGGGCAGCAGCAAGGCCTTGGCACCACTGTTGGCCGAGGTAGCACAGGCAGCATGTTCAACCGCACTGGCAGCGGCGCAAGCCTGGGCGGCACGGGGACAAGCAGCGGGTTTGGCAGTAGCGGTTTCCAGAACAGGTTCAGCCAAACCAATCAAGGTGCTGCCGCAGGCGGCCAGGGCAATGTGGTTGCCAGCCTGGGCAACGTCCGCGTGGTTGCCGATGAGCTGAACAACTCCATTCTTGTTTGGAGCACCCGTGCCGAGTTCGACAAGATCGAATCTACGCTCAAGCGCTTAGACCTCCCGCCCACCCAGGTGCTGATCGAGGCCAGCATCATTGAAGTTACCCTGGGTGACGACCTCAAATATGGTCTCAAGTGGGCGTTCAATGATAAGGAGCGCAGTGGCCTTTTTGGCGCTGGCAGTGTGGGGCAGTTGCCTGCGAACTCTACCGGCGGCTTCACTTACACACTCTCTGATACGGTGGGCCTGCGTGCCACGCTCAATGCACTGGCTGCCAAGTCGCTGATCAAAGTCATTTCCAGTCCATCGCTTATGGTGCTGGATAACCAAACCGCTACCATCGCTGTGGGCACCCAGCAGCCGGTGCGGTCGGGCGAAATCTCCACCCCTACCACGGGCACCACCAATATCGTCAGCACCACCACCTACCAATACAAAGACACTGGCGTGCAATTGGCTGTGCAGCCCTCTGTGAACGCAGGCGACTTGGTAACGTTGGATATCGACCAGTCTGTCACCGACGTGGGCGACGAAGATGCCGTCACGGGCCAGCGTGCCTTCTTGCAGCGCCAGATCACCAGCAAGGTTGCGGTGCGCTCTGGTGAGGCCTTGGTGCTGGGCGGGCTTATTAAAGACAGCGCCACCACCAACAAGTCTGGGGTGCCCCTTTTGCACAATCTGCCGTTGGTGGGCGGTCTATTTGGCGCCACCACCAACAACAGCGGTCGCACTGAGCTGCTGGTGGTCATCACCCCCAAGGTCGTGCGCACCGACCCCGAGATCCGCCAAGTGGGGGAGGAACTTCGTGACCGCCTCCAGGGTCTGCGCCTCATCGAAGTGCGCGGTATGCCTGAGCTCCTGCGCAACGATACGGCAGTGCCGCCCGCGGGGCTGACGCAGCCGGTCCAGCCGCGATGATGCGGTCACTTACTTAGTCACCATGTCCCATGAACCATCCATGACAGCACAATCTGTTTTACCCATGCAAAACACAAGCTACAAACTCATGAGCGGGCGCCGCTTCGCACTGTGCGGCGCACTGGCAGCCGTGGTGCTGTTGGCTGGCTGTGCCAGCATTGAAAGCGGCACACCTGAAGAGATCGTCCAGGCACGCGCTACCGCGCGCTGGAAGGCCATGGTTGCGCACGATTTCAAGGGCGCTTATGAATACTTGGCGCCCTCCTACCGGGCGGTGTCGTCGTTCGAGCGCTATAACGAGAAGTTGAACGGCGGCGCAGCTTGGGCGAAGGTTGAGGTGGCTCGGGTGCGATGCGAAAGTGCGGAAAAGTGCACGGCATCCATCAGAATCGAATCAAAACCCATTGGCGTAATGAACTTCAAGGGTAACATCATCACCGGTGTAGACGAAACGTGGCTTCTGGAAGATGGCAAATGGTGGCTGTATCAGAAGCTGTGAAGGGCCGGTTTGCCGGGCCGCCTTCTCTGCGCAAAGGAGGGACTGGTAATGGAGTGAACTGAACTGTTGCATTTCATCAACACATCGGATCAAATCATAAATCTCGACGGCTTTCTCTCTTTTGTGCGTGCTACCATCCTCGAGCGTAATCAATCTTGGTAGTTGCGCTTACCAACTTTTTCTAACTGGAGTATTCATGAGAAAAAATGTTCTCTCCCTGAGCATCGCTGCCATGATTGGTGGCCTGGGTTTTGCTGGTGCTGCATCCGCTGGCGTGTCTGTTGAAGTGGGTGCCGCTGGTACCGCAGCTGCTTTCCTTAACACAGGTACCACGGCAGAAGAACTGGTGATGTCTGCTGATGGCGTGGGTCACAACCTGCTGACGCCGTACTACTCCGTGCAGAACGGCAACGGCACGCTGCTGAGCATCGTGAACACCGACGCCAAGAACGGCAAGGCCGTGAAGGTGCGCTTCCGCGGTGCGGCCAACTCCGACGACGTGTTCGACTTTACCGTGCTGATGTCGCCTGGTGACGTGTGGACTGCCAACGTGTACAAGGGTGAAGACGGTCTGGCCCGTATCTTCACGCCCGACAACTCCTGCACGCTGCCACGCCGCAGCACGCTGAATGCTACGTCGTTCAAGACCGACCGTGTGTTCGGTGCTGACGATGCTGCCAAGGCCGTTCAAACCCTGGAAGGCTACGTTGAAATCTTCAACATGGCTGACATTCCTCCTACCCTGCCAGGTGCAGCTGCTACCGGTGTTGATCGCACTTCGGCTACCACTTTCGCTAACCCTCTGTACACTGCAATCAAGCACGTTGCAGGTAAAAATCCCTGCGGCTCGACTGCAGACGGCGTTACGCTGCCAGCAGCAGTTATGGCGTTGCAATCTAACCCCGCTACTGGCGGTGTTACCAGCACTGTTAACGTCGCGCCAGTCGCTGATGATGACCAAGCTGTGCTGGAAAAAGGTTTGTGGGCGCCTAGCAGTGGTCTGATGGGCAGCTGGACGATCCTGAACCAAAGCTCTGGCTTTGTGTCGTGGTCTGCCAACATGGTGGCGGTGGAAGCCCGTACTGCTGCCGGTGCTAAGGCTCCTGGTCGCGTGGTGTTCTCTCCCCAGATGGACACCACCGTCGCTGGCAATGTGATCAACCTGCTGACGTCTGATCCGCTGCTGCGTACGACCGGCGCTGCTGGTTCGACTGGCATCGTGGCTGCTGCCGAGTACGACCTGCCCGACATGTCCACGCCTTACGTGGTGGCTGCTAGCTTGACCGATGACGGCGCTGTGACTGTTGCTGCCAATGCAGACAAGCCACTGGTGCAAGCACGTCTGCTGACGGCTTCGCTGGCTGTGACCAACGTGATGAACGAATACGTCACGAACCCGCTGATCGAAGGTCAGACGGACTGGGTGTTCTCCATGCCTACCCGCCGCTATGCTGTGGGCGTGAACTACACGCCTGCCACGAAGGTTGCGGTGTTTAACACGACCGCTAATACTGGCGTTGTTGCTGCAGCCAACATTTCCAAGTACTTCACAGCTGATAACACGAAGATCGGTACCGGTGGCTCTTCGGGCAATCCTACGTACCAAGCCTGTGTTGAAACCGGTGCTGGCGCTGCTACCGTGACGGCCTACGACCAAGAAGAAACCTCGGCTTCGAGCGACTTCGTGGTTTCTCCAGGCACGGCTAAGCGTGTGGTGTTCTGCGGCGAAACCAGTGTGTTGACCATCAACAGCACCTCTTCGTTGGGCGCTACGATCGCTGCCAAGGACATCCAAACTGGCTTTGCCAGCGGCTGGATGAACATTGCCACCACCGGCAATGGCGGCATTGGTCTGCCTGTGATCGGCCACGCCTTCGTGAAGATGACTGGCAACGCCGTGGACGGCAAGTCCACCAACTACAGCATCACCCAAGCACACCGCTTTACGCGTTAATTGGGAGCTGCTTGCCGCCTTGTGCGGCAAGACTCAAAAGGCGGGGGCCTAGCCCCCGCCTTTTTTCATGGTGTGTGTGATTTTGTTATTTTTGGTATTAATTGCTGAACTGATTTGACGCTATGTTGACCACAAAACAACCCCGTTCCGTGTCCCATCTTTTGCGTGCCGCTTGCTTGGTGGCATGCGCCACTGCCATGGCCTCGGGGGCCATGGCGCAGGCGGTTTTGTTTGGTGGGCCTGGTGGCCAAGTCTCTGCACTCGAAGTGCAGGCGGACGCTGCGACGCGCATCTCTGACCTGGCACGCTCTACGGTTCTTTCCCGCCCCGCCAACGTAGAGCAGTTGGCTTTGAACCTGTACGTGCAACGCATGATGGCGGGGCTGGCACAGGCCAAGGGCTTGGCAGACAGCCCGGAGGCCAAGGCGCAACTGCAATTGTCTCGAGAGAAGGCGCTGGCCGACCTTTACTGGGCTGATTTTGATCAAAGCCACCAACCCAGCGATGAGGCTTTGGAGGCCTATGCCCAAAGCACTTACCGCACCATGGATGAAAAGGCGTTGCAGGCCCCGGCGCGTGCGCGTGTGCGGCACATTTTGCTCAAGACCGCGACACCCAATGCGCGGGAGCGTGTGAATGAATTGTTGGCCAAGGCCAAGGCAGGTTCCGATTTTGCGCAGCTGGCCCGTGAAAATTCGGAGGACCAGGGCAGCGTAGGCCGTGGCGGCGATGTGGGGTTTGTTGCAGAAGGTGATGGAGACCCTTCTTTTGCCCGGGCGCTGGCCACCCTTAAGAACCCAGGCGATCTGAGCGGCGTGGTGGAAACACCCTACGGCTATCACATCATTCGTCTGGAAGAGCGTCGCGAGGCGGGCAAACGCCCCTTTGATGAGGTGCGTGAAGGCTTGCGCATGCAGGCCCGCGGTGCGTTGGTGAAGGATGCCCGCACCAAAGAGCTTCAACGTCTGAGCGTGGGCGGCCAGGCCAACGAGGCAGCCATCAACACGTTCTCGTCACAGTTCAAACCCGTTGAGCCACGTTGATTCAGCGATGCAGCAGCCCGCCCTGGCCCGCGATGTGGTTGCGCTGTGGCGAGCGCGTGAGCTGGTGGCGGTGTTGGTGCGCCGTGAACTGGCCGCGCGCCATGCAGGCACGGCTGCCGGTGTGGTGTGGCCGTACCTGCAGCCCCTGCTGACAGTAGCGGCCTACTACTTGGTTTTTGACATCGTTTTTTCGATGCGCCTCGGAGAGGGCGCACCCACGCACGCGGTGGGCACCTTTCTCATCGTGGGCGCGCTGCCTTGGATGGCGTTCTGTGATGCGGTCTCGCGTGGCATGAACAGCCTGCTGGAGGCCGGTGGGTTGTTGCAGAAAAACTCCCTGCCTCCGGTGCTGTTCGTCACCCGATCGGTGTTGGGCAGCGCACTCATTTTTGGGCCGCTGCTGTTGCTCATTGTGCTGGTGTACACACCATTGCACCGGTTTGGCCTGCCAGTGTTGGCGGTACCGGCCCTTCTGTTGGTGCAGCTCACCATCGTGTGGCTGCTGGCCTACTTGCTGGCCATTCTGGCGGCCGCGTTGCGCGACGTGGTCCAGGTGGTGGGCTTTCTGCTGTCTGTGGGCATTTATCTGTCACCCATTCTGTTTCCGTTGTCCATGTTCCCTGCTGGTTGGCAATGGGTGTTGTGGCTCAACCCCATGACGACGATGGTGGTGGGCTTGCAGTCGGTGCTGTTGCAAGGCGCATGGCCGCCGCTGGCGGTGTGGGGTGTTGCAGGCTTGTGGATGACGGGCTTGGCGCTGGTGCTCAATGGCGTGGTGGCCCGCAGCCGCGATCAACTGGTGGATTGGCTATGAGCGAAGGCAGCCGTCAGCAGGCCCTGGCACCCACACCGATGCCGCCGGACGTGGTGTTGCGTGTGTCTGGCCTTGGCAAGGAATACCGGCTGTATGCCAGCCCGCGGGAGCGTTTCAAGGCGCTGTTCAGTACGCGTGCCCGGCACACCAGTCACTGGGCGCTGCGCGATGTGTCGTTCGAGCTGCGCCGAGGCCAGTGCATTGGCGTGATTGGCGATAACGGCGCAGGCAAGAGCTCGCTGCTCAAGCTGCTGGCCGGCACCATGCAGCCCAGCCAGGGCACTCTGGAACGTGTGGGCCGGGTCACGGCCATCCTCGAGCTGGGAGCTGGTTTTCACCCAGAGTTCAGCGGGCGCGACAACCTGTACTTTGGCGGCAGCTTGATCGGCATCAGCCATGAGGAGATGGCACGGCTGGAGCCGGGCATTGCAGAATTCTCCGAGCTGGGCGTTGCTTTGGAGCGGCCCGTGAAAACGTACTCGTCCGGCATGACGGTGCGGCTGGCCTTTGCGCTGGTAACGGCGGTGCAGCCGGACATGCTGATCATCGACGAGGCATTGGCCGTGGGCGACCAGCATTTTCAGAAGAAATGCGTGGAGCGCATCATGGCGTTTCGCGAACAGGGCTGCACCATTTTGTTCTGCTCGCACAGCCCTTATCACATACGCCACCTGTGCGATACAGCGGTCTGGCTGGAGGGGGGGCGTGTGCGGGCACTGGGGCCCACCGAGCCGGTGCTGGGGGCCTACGAAATGCACACCCGGCTTCGCCAGCAACAGGCGGATGGTGGCGGCGAAGAAGCGGCGGAACATGAGCAGCAGCAGGCCGTGGCTTCGGCAACACCTGCCCAGTCCAAGACGGCCGCGGATGCTGTGGGCGAGCCGTCCACGGCACGCATTCTTTCATTGACGGTCGCCAACCTGGGTGAAGGCGAGCCGCCGTTGCTGCAAAGTGCTGACCTGGTGGCCACCATCGTGGTGCGGGGGCGGGGGGATGAGCGGCCGAATATCGGCTTCATGATTGAGCAGTCGCGTGGCACTGGCATCACATCGCTGGCCACCCACGAGGAGGGGGCACACCCGGTTCGCCTGCCTGATGGAAGCTGGCAGTCCGTGCTGACGTTTCCGAACCTGCCGTTGCACAGCGGTGAATATGTGGTGAGCGCTTTTTTGTTCGATGAGAGCGGGCTGGTGGTGTATGACGAGTGGCTGCAGTACCTGCATTTCAGCTTCGTATCGCCTACCCTGATGCCGGGGCTGGTACGGTTGCCGCACCGTTGGCAATAAAAATTCAAGGCAAATTGGCACTTTGCGCTTATCCAGCAAGCGCTTGTAGCTATTCTTTTTTAGATTCTGTTCTTTTGAGGTGCGGTTGCTACATGACGATTTCTGATTCTCCCATCGCGCCAGACTGGCAGGTACAGGCGCAGGCGCTGATTGCAAGGGGCGACAAAGCGGGCGCCGCCGCATTGCTACGCCCTGTGCTGGAGCTGACAGAGTCTCGCCTTACGGCCCATAACCTGATCGAAAGGCATGCACTGCCCGGCGCTTTTGCCGAGTGGATGGGTTGCCCCTGCGAAATTGCACCGGCGGATGACATCTACCGCTTTTTTGAATCCCACCCACTCAGCAACAACCCCTTGCGCGACTACCTGGCTGACGGATGGCGCACCATGTCGGAGCTGGTTTTGTTGCTGGAGGAGGTTGACCACCCTTTGCTGCGGACCCAAAGCGTGCTGGAGTTCGCAAGTGGCCACGGCAGATTCACGCGGCATCTCGTGAAGGCACTGGGAGCAGGTCGTGTGGTGGTGTCTGACGTCGTGGCGGATTCGGTGCACTTCGCGCGTGAAACGTTTGGCGTGAAGGGTTTTGTATCCGCTCCCGTTCCGGAGCAGGTGCAGTGGGACCAACAGCACGACCTGGTGTTCGTGCTTTCCCTGTTCAGCCACCTGCCCCATGCCACCTGGTCGCGTTGGTTGGAGCGCATTTATGGCATGGTGTCGCCCGGTGGAGTGTTGGTGTTCACCACCCACGGCGCCGAGGCGGTGCACAAGCAAGGGGTGGTGCTGGATGAAAACGGCTACTTCTTTGCCCCATCGAGCGAATCCCACGCGATTGATGGGCAGGAGTACGGCACCACCTTCACGTCTGAAGCCTATGTGAGGGCGCGAATCGCCGAACACCTGCCCGGTGCAAAGCTGCTCAAATTTGCGCCGCGCCAGTTCTGGCACCACCAGGATGCGTACGTGGTGCAAAAGCCGTAAGCCTCGAAGCTCAACAAGGATCAAGAATGCACAAGAGTTCCCTGGCACATGTGCAAGGGCTGGTACACAAGTACTTGTCGGCCAAGACCAGCACCCCGTTGAACATCATTGACATCGGCAGTTACGACGTCAATGGCAGTTACAAACAGTTCTTCCTGCATCCTGCATGGACGTACACCGGCGTAGACCTGGCGGCCGGGCCGAACGTGGATGTGGTGTTGCAGTCGCCGTATCGCCTGCCGTTTGCCAGCCACTCGGTGGACGTGATCGTGTCAGGCCAAGCGTTCGAGCATGTAGAGTTCTTCTGGCTGACGTGGATGGAAATGGTGCGCGTGCTCAAGCCGGGTGGGCACATCTTTCTGCTGGCGCCGTCGCGCGGCCCGGAACACCGTTATCCGCAAGACTGCTGGCGTTTTTATCCCGATGCCTACCGGGCGCTGGCCAAATACGCGAGCATGGAGTTGCTGGCCGTGACCACCGACTGGGAGCCACATGACGATCCAGAGAGTGCGCCCTGGGGCGACACGGTAGGTGTGTTTCGCCAACCGCCTCTTTCGTTCGCTCAACGCTGGCGACGCAGGTTCATGCAGCAGCTGCGCTATTGGACGGTGCCTGGCTACCGCGCATGAAGAACCCGGCAGAGCGGAAGGGCGTAGCGAACCTGAGCATGGCTGAGTTGTGCGCCCTGACTGTGTTGGCTGTGCTGTCGCTAGGACTGCGTTTTCATGCTCTGGGGGCGCAGGGCTTGTGGTCGGACGAGTTGTTCTCTGTCTCCATCATCACGCAGGTGGGGGAAGGGCGGCCTTGGTACGACTATGTGCCCAAGCTGTTTCCCGACCTGCGAATTGAAGACTCCGCGCTGACTTGGAAGGCCGGCGAAAACTCGCCCCCCCTGTTTGAACTGCTGCTGTGGCTGTGGACGAAGGTGTTCGGCGTTTCCGACTTTGCTGTGCGCGCACTGGGCGCACTGGCGGGAAGCCTGGCTCCCCTGGTGCTGTTTGTTGGACTGAAGCGGCCGTTGGGCGCGTGGGCCGCAGGGGGGGCGGCACTGCTGTTTGTGGTGTCACCTTCTGCAGTGGCCTACGCACAAGAGGCACGTGGCTATGGCGTGTTGATGCTGCTGGCCACCTGCGCCGTGGTGCGGCTGGTGCGTTATGCCCTGCCTGATTGGCAAGGCGCTGGGCAACGGGCCTTCGCTACCGAACGGTTTGGGCTGGACGTGATGATCTACGTGCTGCTGTCGTACACGCACTACACCGGCTTGGTGCTGGCGTGTGGGTTGGTTGCCGTGCGGTTTGTGCTGGCATGTTGGCAGGGCAGGCCGCTGCGCGAGTTTCTGTGGTTTGCCTGCGTGCCTCTGCTGCTGGCGCCCTGGCTTTATCTGAACTGGTTTTCTATGGCCGAGACAGGCACCGGCCGCTTTGGCTGGCGCGACTATGGCTGGTCGGATGTCTGGGCCTTGATGCTGCCAAGGGCCGCTGCTTATTTCATGCCCGGCACCCATGCGCTGTGGGCCATGTTGGTAGGCGCGCTGGCTGGCGCGGTGTGGGGACAATGGAAGAGCCGTGCGAATGGAGGAGCAGGGGCCGTGCGCTGGCTCCTGGCTGCAGCATTTGTCGGCATGGTGGTGGTGCATTTTGGGTATGGCATCTACACGGCATTCAATGCGCGGGTGTGGCACGAGCGGTATTTCTCGGCCATGCTGCCCGTGGGCTTGGCGCTTTTTGCCGTGCTGTTCTCGTTGGCAGGGCGTCATCGACTTGTGCCTGGGGTAGTGGTGCTTGCGGGTTGCGCGGTCTGCCTGCCCGCGGTGCTGGCGTCTTATGCGAAGCCCTGGAAGGAGGAGTACCGCGAGGCCTCTCAGTACATTGCCCAGACGGTGGTGGGCAAGCCTACGGTAGTGGCAACCTGGGCCCCGAATGCCATCTACTTCAATTACTACCTGCGCGGCTTCATGGCGGATGCCAATAAGCCTTACGTATTGACGACGGTGGGCGCGCAGGATGACGTGCCCCACGGTGTGGATGCGCTGTGCCAGCGTTCGTGGGCACATGGAGAGCCGGTAGTGCTGTTTCAGCACCAGATGCACCGGCTGTACTTTGAGATGCTGAACCAGCGCTGTGCAGGCGTGTTGCAGTGGGTTTCCGGGCGCGAGTTCAGGGGAGTTTTTGTGGACTTATACGAGGCCACTGGCCGCCCGCAGTCACGTCAGCCTTCACGCTAACCACCAACCGGTAATTAGGTACGCGTACTGGCTGCACGGGGGCGAAAGGACGATTGGCCGCGGGTATGCAGACTGCCATCCACATCCCGGGCGCTGGCCGTGCAAGCACCTGGGTGCGCCTATTTGGGGGCCTCTTGGCTCGTTTCTACTGATGCTGCCTTAGGCGCGCAGCCAGTTCTTCACCCTGGTCTGCCAGTGTTGAGGCACCCGCCGTGCCACCCCGCGCAGCAAGGGGTGTGAGCGCAGCTTCACGATGCTCGCCAGCAATACGGAGCGCGCACCAGTGGCTACTGTGGTTTGCACGCGGTGGATTTCGATGAACTCCAGCGGCAGAGCGATGGGCTGCTGGGCGTTGGGCACGGCGGTCAGGTAGCTTTCTTGGTAATGCCAGGGCGCCGCGGCGGTTGCCTGTTCGGCCTGTAGTGCGTGCGCAATGGCCGTGGGCAACTGTGCAGGGGCAGGAGACACGCCGGTCGCAAAGTTCCGCTCGCGCATCCGCTCAAAGGCGTCCAGCCACTGGGCGGGCGTCTGGTCCCAGTGTTCCACCCAGCTCCAGCTGCGTTGGTGCAGCCGTTCGGCAAACGCGCCCAGGTTTGGGGCCACCACGGGCAAGCCCGCCTCCAGGCAGGCGCTGAGGGTGTAGCTGTAAGTCTCGGGCCATTGCGCGGGGAACCAAGCAAGGTCGGGCTGGAGCCAAGCAAGCAGGCGGGGCAAATCCTTGTCGTCGTAGGCGCCGTGCACGCTGAGGTGCGCCTTGGGTTGGGTCTGCAGGTGCCGGTAGCTATAGCCCAGCAAGTGGAACTCAACGGGCGCGTTGCGGCGTGCGGCTTCCAGGGCAACGGCCTCCAGCAGGTCCGCGCCTTTGATGGCACTGAGTGCGCCGAGCACCACGACCTTCAAGGCCGAGCCCCCGGGGCGGACGCCGGGAGCGGGCACTGGCAGGGCGGCATGGTTGCCCAGGTCGGTATGGGGTACCACGCGTACCTTGGCACCCGGTGCGAACCCGGAGATGCGCACTGCCGTGTCGTGGCTGGGGGCAAAAACCTGCCGTGCTGCCGTAAGGAAATGCACGTTGCGATGGCGCCATGCGCCCACGGTGCCGCCATAGGGCGCTGCGCTTTCCGGCGGACAGCACGCGCATTGTCCGGGTGCCACTTCTCCTGCGTAGCGGTTGTCTCGCCCGGTGAGTGAGATGTGCGTGCAATAGCTGTAGAAGTCGTGCGCCGTGAAGTCGTAACCTACGCCCAACTGGTGCGGCAATTCAAGAATGCTTTCGTCGTGCCCCAGCAGATGGTGGTAGTGAATGTGCGAAACGCCCAGTTGGCGCAGCGCCTGCAGCAACGCTGCGGAGTCGTCTGCCAAGCTGAATTGCAGCTGAAAGCCTTCCGCTTCGCCAGCCCACTGCAAGAGCACGGACCGGCCAGGGGCTGGTGTGAGTGTGACGAACTGGGCCTGGCGCGAAAGGTGGGCGGCGAGCTCTCTGACGTGCCGCAGGGTGCCGCCGGCGCGATCATGCAGCACGGCCAGCACCACCTGACGCCCGGCCTCCTGTGCCTGGCGCATCCGAGCTACGTCAATCGCCAGTCGCCTGGGTTGTGCAGGGTCGGCCTGCACGAATGCGAGTACGTCGCGCTCATAGTTGGGGTGCAGGCGGCGCAGCGTCTCCATGGCAGCGCGCTCGCGCGGGCTCTTGCTGTCACCAAAACTCACGCCGCCCGTGTGCAGCACGAAGGTGTCGAGCAGGTGCAGGTTGCGCCAGCCGCCTGCAGCGGCGCGCTGACAGAAGTCGTTCTCTTCGCCGTAGCCTTTACCGAAGTTTTCCGTATCGAACAGGCCGACGGCGGCGAGGCAGTCGCGCCGGATGTACATGCAAAAGCCGACGCCCGTGGGCACGTCCACCACGGCTCCTGCATTTGTCTGCGCACACAAGGCATCGAGCTGCGCTGTGTTGTAGCCAGCGGGCAACTGGTTGTCCTTGCAAAAGCGCGGGTAGCTGCAGATGGTGGCGTTGTTGGAAAACGGGGTGACGGAGGCGACCTTCTGGTCGCTGTAGGCCGCGCGGCGAATACGGTCCAGCCAGTCGTTGGCCACCTCTGTGTCGCTGTTTAGCAGCAGCACATCATTGCTGTCACTGAGCGCCATGCCGCGGTTGACGGTGCCGACGAAGCCAAGGTTTTCGACGTTCTCGAGCAGTGTGATGCGGCTGTCTTGCTTGGCGCGTTCGCGCAGCCAGGCGGTGACTTCAGGCTCAGGGCTCGCGTCGTTGATCACGATGAGCCGCCAGGGGGTCTGGCAAGTGCTGGCCAGGGCGGAGTCGATGCATAGCCGGGTGTCTGCCAGCCCGCGATAGACGGGCACGATGACATCAACAGGATGGGACGTAGGCGTGGCGGGCACCGGGGTGGGCTTTGTCTGCGCTGCGGTGGCGGCGGGCGTGCGGCCCAGCAGTCGGTCAACGCGCATCTTGGCGTGGACGAGGGGACGGGTGGCTCGGAACACTGTGGAGTTTTCTATGGTCTTGAGGTGCGAGGCCAAGGCGGCGTAATCCTTTTTCAGACGCGTGGCCTCTTCGTGCCACATGGAGCGCTGGTGGGCCAGGGCCTTGTTACTTTCCTCCAGTACATTGTTGCGCGCACTGCTGGTGGCCAAGCGGTGCTGGGTGTTGCCCAGCTGTTCTTCCAAGTGTGCTTGTGTCTCGCGGGCGCTTCGCTCCAAGGCGTCAAGGCGGTCCCCAAGGGGGCCAACGGTGCTGGAAAGCGCTAGGTAATCTGCCGACATGGGCCATCCCAGCTCCACTTCCAGCGTTGCTGGTGCGTGGCTGGCGGGGGTGAAAGCGTTCGTCGGGATGGGCAGTTCCAGCCAGGGGTCGGTGCCTGCCAGCAGCAGAAGGCTGGCGCCGGATGCCGGCGGCAAGGGGGCCTGCCACACGATCTGGCTGTGGGGAGCTGTGGCAAGCAGTGACCGGGTGCTGGCGTCGGCCTGCCAGTGCCAGAGCGGCTGTTGTGCATCGTCGCGCAGTGTGATGCGGTACAAGTGCAGAAACCCTGGTCGATCGGCCGGGTCCAGGCGCAACTTCGTGAGCGGCTCGGAGGAAGCCGGGAGTTGGAAGCGCACGGTCTGCCGCTCTTGCCCAATAACGCCAGTAGCAGTCAGCTTGTGTTCTTCCGCATAGCGCCCGTTGCGGCCCAGATAGAGCTGCGCCGTGAAGCGCGCGTGCGCTTCCTTCCTCTCCTCGGGAAGGTGCGCAGCCTGTGGAATGTGTTGCACAGGGCGCGCGGCACAGATGAATTGGTAGGTCAGCGCGTCTGGCGAGCCCAGCAAATGGCGTGCAACGGTGGGGGGCAAGCTGTCGAATGCCACCCGGAATTCGGACTCGGGCAACTCTCGCGTGATGGTGTCCACGACGTCCAGTTCCCAGCGTTGCTCTGACAGGAAGCGAACCAGTGATCTGCGTGTGAAAAAACGCAAGTGGGTGCGGTCCAGCAAGCCCTCTTCGCGGTAGAGGAATTCGCCTTCCAGCAATTCGGCCACGAGGCCAGCGTAAGCGGCGTTGGGCACGGAAATCAGCAACTTACCCTCGGGTGCCAACAGATTCCTGCACATCTGCAGAACGTCTTCCGGTCGCTTGAGGTGCTCCAGCACGTCTGCGCACACGATGTAGTCGTACCGCTGCTGGGCGAACATTCTGCGCAGGTCAGCGGTTTCCAGGTCGGCTACTTCGACACGCCGGTAGTGCGGCTGGGCGTGGTCGGCTTCTGCCTGGCTGAGGGTTACCCCATCAGAAATGCACTGGCGGGTTTCTTTCAGGTGCTGGCCCAGTGCGCCACTGCCGCACCCCAGGTCCAGCACGGTAGCACCTTCGTGAACCAGGCTTGCCAAGACCGACAGAGATGTGCGCTCCCCCTCTGCAATGGAGCGCAAATACACGTGAAGGTCGTCAATTGAATTCGTCATGCGGCGATTATGACGGCGCACATCCGAAGGAATCAGGGCTGCAGCGGAGACAATAGTGGCCCATGCCTGACAATTCCTCCTCACAGCGCGGCCGCTTGGTGGTCTCCATCGTCAGCCATGGACATGGTGCGTTGGTGCAACGCCTTCTGCTCCAACTGGCTGCACATTCGGCCGCCTCGGTTTCGCGGGTTGTTTTGGTGCAGAACCTGCCCGAGCCGACGCCGACGCCGCCAGTGACAGGCTGGCCGTTCGAATTAAAAGTGCTCGTCAATCGCACGCCAAAGGGTTTTGGCTTCAATCACAACCTGGCGCTGCGGCGGGCCTCGGAAGAATTTGTGTGCGTACTCAATCCAGATGTGGCACTGGCGGATGGGGACCCGTTCACGGCCCTGGTGGCTGTGGGCAGCGTGCCAGGTACAGGCTGTGCCTATCCGGAGCAGGTGGACGAGCAGGGGCGGGTACAGGGCAGTGAGCGCGAGTTGCCTTCTCCGGGCGCTTTGCTTCGCCGCAGGCTCTTGGGGCGTCGCGAGACGCGGGTGGATTGGGTGAACGCCGCCTGCATCGTGGTGCCAAATAGCGTCTGGCGGGAACTGGGTGGTTTTGATGAACGGTATTTCATGTACTGCGAGGACGTGGATTTTTGTCTTCGGCTGCGGTTGCGTGGCTTGCGCTTGGTCAAGGCGCCCGTACGGGTCATCCATGTTGGTCAACGCGCCAGCGGGCGTAGCTTGAAACACCTGTCCTGGCATGTCCGCAGCCTGTTGCGGTTGTGGCTGTCGCCTGTGTATGGAAGGGCGCAACAGTTCTTAACGTCGCCGTCAGCCAGCGCGGGTACCATCGGCACCCCATGATTTGGTTGTCTGTGGTTGGTTTTTTGATGGCGGCGCTGGCTGCAGGGTTCATCGTGCGATGGGGGCGGGAGCATGCAGCGGTCTACAGCGAAGCCATGCCACAGAGGTTTCATCTGGGGGATATTCCACGGCTCGGCGGAGCGGCACTGCTGTTAGGCATGTGCGTGAGTTGGGGGCTCGGAGTGTTGCAATCTGCTGTTTGGGGTGATCCGGGTTCGCTCAGGCTTGGCGGATGGGTAGGGTTGTGGCTGGCCACGCTGTTACCTGCAGCACTCGGCGGTATTGCCGAAGACATGACCCAGCGCCTGTCCGTTCGCTACCGTCTCATCCTGACGGGGGCCTCCGGCGCGCTGGCCGTGTGTTTGCTTGATTTGTCCCTTCCACGCATAGGCTGGCCTTGGCTGGATTCGGTGCTGACCGCCGCCCCTTGGGTCGGCATCGCCATCGTTGTCCTGGCCGTCGCCGGCCTTCCCCACGCCTTCAACATCATCGACGGCTACAACGGCTTGGCCGGCATGGTGGCGCTCATCGTCTGCCTGGCGCTTGCCCATGTGGCCCTGCAGGTGGGCGACCGGGCTTTGGCAGCGTTGCTGGTGTCTATGGCGGCAGCTACGGGCGGGTTTTTGGTGTGGAACTACCCGCGCGGCATGCTGTTCGCCGGCGACGGTGGCGCCTATATATGGGGCGTGGTGATCGCACTTGCCAGCATCTCGCTGGTGCAGCGCAATTCGGATGTGTCGCCCTGGTTTCCCATGCTGCTGCTGATCTACCCCGTGTGGGAAACCATGTTCTCTATTTACCGCAAGGCGGTGCGGGGCGTTTCGCCGGGCGTGGCCGACGCGCTGCATTTTCACCAATTGATCTACCGGCGCATCGTGCGCGGGGTGTTTCATGACGACGAATCCCGCCGGGTGCTGATGCGCAACAACCGCACGTCCCCCTACCTGTGGGGCTTTACGCTGCTGACGGTGGTCCCGGCCGTGTTGTTCTGGAGCAATACGCCGCTCTTGATGGCGTTTTGTGCGCTTTTTGTCATCAGCTATGTGATGGCGTATTTTGCGATTGTGCGTTTCAAGGTGCCCCACTGGTTGCGGCACTGAGACGCGGGGCGCTGGCGTGCGTCAAAGCCTGCCCCGAATGCGGCACAATTTGCGCCTCACAGTTTTCTACACCGGATGGCCCGCCCCCATGACCGACCTTCTTTCGATTGCACCGCGCGACAAGGCTGAAATCCTGGCCCAGGCGCTGCCCTATATCCGCAAGTTCCATGGCAAGACCATGGTCATCAAGTACGGCGGCAACGCCATGACGGACCCGGCGCTGCAGGCTGATTTTGCCGAAGACGTGGTGCTGCTCAAGCTGGTGGGCATGAACCCCGTGGTGGTGCACGGCGGCGGCCCACAGATTGAAACGGCGCTGAACCGCCTGGGCAAGAAGGGCGAGTTCATCCAGGGCATGCGCGTGACCGACGCCGAGACCATGGAAGTGGTTGAGTGGGTGCTGGCGGGTGAGGTGCAGCAGGACATCGTGGGCCTGATCAACCAGGCGGGCGGCAAGGCCGTGGGTCTGACCGGCCGCGATGGCGGAATGATCCGCGCCCAGAAACTCAAGATGGTGGACAGCAAGGACCCCACCATCGAACACGATGTGGGCCAGGTGGGCGACATCGTCTCCATCGATCCCAGTGTGGTCAAGGCGCTGCAGGACGATGCGTTCATTCCCGTCATCAGCCCCATCGGCTTCGGCGAGAACAACGAGAGCTACAACATCAACGCTGACGTGGTGGCAAGCAAGCTGGCCACGGTGTTGCAGGCAGAAAAGCTGATGTTGCTGACCAATACGCCGGGTGTGCTGGACAAGCAGGGCAACCTGCTCACCGACCTGACGGCCCGTGAGATCGATGCGCTGTTCGCCGATGGCACCATTTCCGGTGGCATGTTGCCGAAGATTGCGGGTGCGCTGGATGCCGCCAAGGCCGGCGTCAACGCGGTTCACATCATCGATGGCCGCGTGCCCCACGCCATGCTGCTTGAAATCCTGACCGATCAGGCCTACGGCACGATGATCCGGTCGCACTGAGCCAGCTTCTACGGCCTGCCATGCGCTTGCTCCTGGTCGAAGACGATGTGATGGTGGCCAGTGGCATCAAACTGGGCCTGACGGATGCCGGCTATGCCGTCGATTGGGTGGGCAGCGGCGAGCGGGCCGAAGAGGTGCTGCGCAGCGAGTCCTTTGATGCGGCCATCATCGACATTGGCCTGCCTGCCATGGATGGGCTGGAGCTCACCCGCCGCCTGCGCCGCCCGGACATGGCCAGCCCGTCCATGCCCGTGTTGATTCTGACCGCGCGCGATGCGCTGCATGACC